>JBGOYO010000466.1:0-2500 GCA_041479715.1 Anaerolineae bacterium | reverse complement strand
CTGATGATTTCCTGGCGTATGAGCTCAACCACTTTTTCCAGGTTCTTCGGGTCAACCCCCGCCAGGAATAACCACGGCCCTGGGCCGATCCCACCGCTCAGGCTGGAAGAGGCATGGTACGCCATGCCTGAGCGCTCCCGCACCGATTCGCCAATCCTTCCATAAAACCCAAACTGCCCCAGGATATTATTCCCGATCGATCCTGCTAGAAAGTCAGGCGATCGCCGGGGAGGCCCTGCCGTTCCCATGATGATGTCGGCCTCCGACTTGCCGGGGATGCTCACCTGGCGCGAGATCATCTCATTTAGCGGTTTCAGAGGCGGAAGCTCCGGCTGGCTGGGCTGGTCAAGATTCTCCCAATCCGCCAGGTAGCGGCTGACCGAATCCAGAACCCGCTCCGCCTCCACCCCGCCCACGATTGAGATCACCATCCCATGCGGTCCGAATTGCTTCTCGTGGAAAGTGGCCAGGTCTTGCCGACTGATTGCCCGGATTGTCTCCGGGTAGCCGTCTTCAGGGCGGCTGTATGGGTGCCCGGCATACACCAGCTCATCAAACGCTAGCGACGCCATTTCAGACGTATCCTGGGAGCGGATCGCCAAGCCGGTCAGCAGCTGGTCCCGCAGGCGTTCGACCTGTTCAGACGGAAATACTGGCTGGCGCACTGCCTCAGCCAGTGTTCCGACGAGCAGGTCCAAATCTTCCGCCAGGGAGTGGCCGTAGAATCCAATCGAATGGGTGCCTCCATCGATGCCCAGGCTGGCGCCGTTCGATTCGAGTCGATCATAGATCTGTTGAAAGTCATGTTGGGCCGTCCCGCGCATCAGGGACAGCGCAGTAAACCCCGCCAGTCCGAGCTTGTCATCCGGCTCGAAGATGGCCCCCGCTGAAAGGTAGCCCGTGATCACTACTGACAGGCTGTGCATGTTGGGTCTATAGAGGACGACGATCCCATTGGGAAGCTCTCGCCTTACGATATCATCCGGGCCGGGTAGTGAATGAGTGCTCAAGTGTGTATCACTCCTGTTTATTGCGTCGATAACTCATTGTGCTTTTGGGGCTGCATTGTCAGGCAGGTACACCCCCAGGGTCCGGTTTTGAGGCCGCAGGCAGGTTTGTGCCAACCGTTGGACGTCCTCCGGTGTCACTTTCGCCAGCCGTTCCAGGTAGCTGGTGAACCAGTCCACGCTGGCGAACATCTCGGCGAAGCCCATCCAGAATGCCTGGTTGGAGATCGATTCGCTGCCATAGGCGAAAATGGCGCGCGCTTGTTTTAGTGCCCTCTCAAGCTCCTCAGCCTTCGGTGGAGCATCCTGCAGTTTCTTGATCTCTGCTTCCATGGCGGCAATGCAGTCGCTGGCGGTGTGCTTGGGGTGTACCGTCATGACCGTGGTATATAGATATGGATCGATCGTGGCTTGCAGTCCACCATTGACGCCAACTGCCAGCTCTTTTTCCACCAATTCTTTATACAGGCGGCTGGTTTTATTCGTGATTCCTCCCCCGAACATGTTCAGGTTGGTCGGTCCGGTCAGCAGGCTGTCCAGCAGGTTCAGCGCAAAAAAGTCCTGGTCATCCGCTGCCGGCGCCCGGTATGATACCTGCAGGTAAACCGTCTCACCCGGGCCTTCCACCGAAACACGCCGCTCGCCGGTTTGGGCAGGTTCTGTCCGATCAAGCCGGGATGGCTTTGCACCGGCTGCCAGCGGCTCGTATAGCTCCCGGATGCGCTCCACCATCGCCTGGGTCTCAAAATCTCCTGCCACTGAAAGCACAGCATTATTGGGGATATAGTAATTCCGGTAACGGCGATAGAGGTCATCGCGCTCCATCGAATACAGGTCCGACAGGTCGCCGATGATCTCGTGGTGGTATGGGTGCACCCGGAAGGCCGCCGATTGCACTTCCTCGCTCAACCGGAAAAGCGGCTCGTTTTCACTCCCCTGGCGTTCGGATATCACCACGGTGCGCTCAGAGCTGACCTCATCAGGCTCGAACGAGCAGTTAAACATCCTGTCCGCTTCCTGGCGTAGGGCGAAGTCAATTTTATCTGCTGGCAGGGTTTCGAAAAATGAGGTCCAATCCAAAAAGGTGAAAGCGTTCAGGTAACCCCCATCCCGCGCGATCGTCCTGTCCAAGACGCCCACCGGGAATTGCTGGGTGCCTTTGAACATCATGTGTTCCACCCAATGCGAAGCGCCGGTCAGCCCAGGCACTTCATCGCGTGACCCCACGCGGTACCAGATCCATTGACTGATAATCGGTGCAGTGTGCATCTCTTTCAGCAACACCAGCAAGCCGTTCGGTAGGGTAAGTTTTGTCAGCGTCTCATTCATTCAAAGAACCACATAATTTCACAGCGACATATTTCATAATTTGAAATCATTCCGAAGCAGGGTATACGTCACTGACCAAAAACCAGCCTGCACAGCCAGCCGGTTAGCCAGTTCTTGCATATCGCCAGCTCTTGGGGAGAATTAAACGTCGTGCCCAGAGTAGT
>JBGOYO010000465.1:0-2504 GCA_041479715.1 Anaerolineae bacterium | reverse complement strand
CTGTGCTGTCATATTCTCTCCTTATTGTGAGAAAAATTAATTTGTGAATTACCGTGCGGTAGGACCTATCTCGGAACCCGTTTTCCATTATCCATGAAAAACATAAAATTTACAAGTACCATTAATCCTGAATCCGTTGGATTACCATTTGGTCATGGATCCATGATTATTAGTACCATAAACTCACCAACGATCATCTTTTTGATTGAAGATGGCTCGTAGTGGAGATGAAATTCCTTCATTTATTGTCCACTCCGGATGCATCACTTAAAACTAGGTTTTGTAAATTAATAATGGGATGGTGGAAGATGGTTTCTAGTCAGATATAGCTTTTTCCACACAAAATGGCTTTCGTAACTTCCTACGGTGTAATTTTGGGTGTGGGTCGCCAAGATGGATCAAAATCGTATGCCGGATCGACCAAAATCGGATTACGGTCCACCCCATTAGGCCGCATGATACAAATTTCGTGGTTTCCAGAGAACCAGCTGGTAAATAATAACCAATATCCATCGAAGGAATAGCTTACATCCACCATAAGTTGTGAGTTGGGTACCTCCACCGGCGGCGCGCCAGTTAGGGTGTACGGCACCGCCATTAGAACGGTGGAACCGGTTGTATCGGATATTGCCGATTGCGTGTAAATCACGACCGCCCCATCCGGTGACCAGGCAGGACCATTGATCAGGTAATCTCCACCGCCCACAGTAAGATTACGCCTGTTTGATCCTTTATCATCCATCACCCATATGCGGTTATCGCTGTTAACGTAGGCGATTTCCTTCCCATCCGGAGACCATGCAGGTTGGGAGATTGCTCTGGTTTCGTCTTCCACGAGAGATACAATCGAGTAATCAACCAGGCTAATAATATATATTCCTGGAACTCCCCCTTTGCGTAAAGAGGTGAATGCGATCCGGTGTCCATCTTTTGACCAGCTCGGATCGTAGTCGCCTCCTGGGGCACTAGGCAGCGGCACCAATCCTGTGCCATCCGCGTTGATAATAAAGAGGCTCGCACCCGGGTACGAGTTCTGATGCCTGGTGCAGGGTGAAATGAATACAATCTGCAATCCGTCTGGTGACCACCTCGGTTGGCAAGCCCCTTCGGGGATGTTCGTGATCTGCTTTAGCCCGGTCCCATCATTGTTCATCAACCAAATCTCCACCGCCCCCGATCGGGTGGATGCGTAAGCGATTTGCTCTGAGCCACCCATCGGAGTGGGAGGAAGTGTTTGTGTAATTGTTGGTGATGGAGATGGGCTGGGTGTAAAGGACGGAGATGGAGTTATCGTTGGTGATGGCGTGAATGACGGCGTGGGAGTCTTGGATTCGATCGCCAGGATGGGCACTGCAGTGTCTGTGAATACTGCGCTGCTAGCAGTCGGGGTCTGGTATATTCCTGGGATGGCATAGCCAATCATTTGCCTGACAAATTCGGGTTTGAAGGCGTAAGTGGCAAACCCGCTCAATAGAAGGATCGGCAGCAGCACCAATAATAACCAAGTTACTGATCTTTTCTGCGCCTTATTCTTTAAAGGCAAAACCTCAATCTCATCTGGATTATTGCTCAATGGGCGAGTCGATCTCCGTTTATTCTGCTCAGCGTTACTTCCCACCCCTGGAGCATTGATTCCTGAAATATGATCAGTTCCTTCGGGTAATCTATCATGCAGGGTAATCGGTGGGGGTGAAAGTACTAATTCCAGCGGTAATTTCCGCCGTGAGATGCTCCTTGCTTCCATCAAGTCATATCTCAGCTCATCCGCGGTTTGGTAACGGTCCTTCGGGTGTATCTCCAGGCATTTTTCGATGATAGCCGCCACATGGTCCGATACTCTCGGGCTGAGTTTTTGAATCGAGGTCAGGCTCACCCGGTTCATTGCCCTGTCAAGCCCATCTTCTGGCAGTGCGTTAGTAAGTGCGCAGAATAGCGTTGCACCCAGCGAGTAGATATCAGAACGTGGATCAGTTCGGGCGCTACCATATTGTTCCGGTGGTGAGTATCCCGGAGTCATGGCTCTCGCACCTGTGTGGGTAGCTTCGCGACCTTCAACCACCTTTGCCAGCCCAAAATCGACCAGGAAGATATGCCCATTGGGTGTGATACGCACGTTTCCCGGCTTTATGTCTCGATGCAGGATCATCGGTTGGCGTGTATGCATGAATGATATTGCATCACAAATCGCTACACCGATGATGATCACTTCCTGTTCAGGCAGCAGGCCCAACCGGTCCAGCCTTTGGCGTAGATCTTCTCCCTCGATGAAATCCATCACCAGGTATTGGCCCAGCGGTTCAATCACGAAATGGTCAGATACCCGCGGCAGGTTGGGCTGGCGCAGACGCGCTAAAATTGTCGCGTCCAATCGGAATTGGCGCGCGTACTCTTCGGTAGTGAATAGATTTTCTTTTACCGCTACTTCAACCCCCAGGTTCTCATCAATGGCGCGGTACACGGCAGCCATGCCACCTTGGCCGAGTACTTCAGCAATGCGGTATCGG
>JBGOYO010000464.1:0-2524 GCA_041479715.1 Anaerolineae bacterium | reverse complement strand
AGCGCAGCGGTAGGAATTGCCGTGAGAGCCAATCACCCATATCTCTTTCGATATGGAACGATCTAGCGCCTTCAAAGAGCGGCCCAAAGAATTTAACCACCACCGCCTGAGCAGGTGTTTGGTTTAGATCAGAATCCAATTCGACCAGGAAGGTCGGGAATGTACCAGGGAAGCCAGGGCTGATCCACTTGCAACCAAGCCCATGAAGGCGGCACAGCTGCTGCACGATGGGCTCCCAAATGTCCAGGTCCAAAAAATGCGCTGAATAGAAGGACCGGTCGGATTCCATCCCCAACGGAAGGCGGTTATCCATATTACCTGAAGCCCTACGGATAGATTATGATGCTATTTAGAAAGATGGCTGGTTATCAGCTGGAGGAATGTGTTCTGATCCTGTTCTGAAGTAAATGATCGGCGGGGAAGAAAGCGAGGTGCGTATCGGCTTTTCTTGACGTACAAGAGGTAATAATCTTTGGTGGTCACTAACCTTGAGAGGGTATCCCATTCTAATTGAGTCGAGCCAAAGCTGGTAGAAATCTGTACGCCAGCATCTCCCACTTCCCAGGTGTATTCTGCTGCCAGCTGTTCATTCGCCATATACTGTTTTGCCATACGATTGGGCTGGATGATGATGATATAAATAATGAACAGCGGTGGTAACAACAACCAGATCAGGGTAATAAAGGTAATTGGTGTGGCTTGAGAAACGATATTGAATATGATAAAAACGAACCCGACCGCCAGAAAACCCATCAAGATTTGATTGACAATACTCCGGAGCATGATTAAGCGCAGCACCTGGGCATAATCCTGCTGGGTGGGGGTATATTTTAGAGTGACAGATTGAGCCATGATATCTCTCCAAATAAGGATGGTTTTATTATAACCGACGGACCTTCATAAAACGTGGCAGGTGCCGGTTTGGAGTAGCCGGAGTGCAGGTTTTACAGTTGGATTATAATAAACCTGTTAGCATGAGGAGCAATGTATGCCTGATTTACTATTACAAGCCATGGAAGCCAGGAGGAGCGGGAACATCGCTCAGGCGAGACAATTGTTGGCACAGGCGCTGATCCAGGACCCACATAGCGAAGGAGCCTGGATGTTGATGTCAGAAGTCGTTGACGATGTCAAGCTGAAACGGAACTGCTTGCAGCGGGTGCTGCTGATCAACCCGGAGAATTCGGCTGCCAATATCGCCTTGATGAAGTTAGACACCTCTCCTCTCGGGCCGGTTGTGCGCGGTGAGAGGTTTAAACCGGTCATACCGCCCAAACTTGACAAAGCCCCACCATTTACGCCGCCATTCACCTGGACGGGCGATGAAGCTCAATTCCAGGCATTAGGGGATATGACTTATCCTGATCTGACGGGTGAAGAGGTGAACAAGCCTCCAGAAACTCCCACCTCCTTCGATTGGGCAGCTGAATCAGCCGAGCCGGATAAAACCATCGAAAAGATTTTCATTAAGGTCAGCAACCCAGAGCAAGCCGCTGAGCCACTGACAGATACCGACTTGAGCTGGTTGGATAACCCTCGCACAGCCGGAGCTGCTGCAGGTGTTGTAGCTGCGGGATCAGATGCTGAAGCTCAGGCGCTGGTTGCCCAGGTAGGTCAAACGTCTGACTCGTCCCCCGGGATAGAGCCAACCAGCTCGTTTGATTTTGGGGTCAGCGCTGAAGAGCAGCACGGGGCAGCAATTTCTGCAACTGGTAATGAAACCCAAGGCGAGCAATTCGAACCGGATTTTTTGTTGTGGGATAACCCTAAAGCGAAAACTGACCGCCTGGTAATCCTGGGAAGTAAATCCATTATTTATGCCAACCCCACCGCCAGTGACGTCCCCCATATCATCGGTTTATTCAACGAAAGGAAAATGCTGCGCGACCTGTTGGGTGAGGATGCGGGAACAATCAGGCTGGACACAATTCAACGCCTAACTGCTAACCCCCGACGTGCAAACCTTGAGATCGATTACAAACCGAATGAGAAGACAGCCACTCACCCGCTCACGTTTGACAACACACAGGCCCGAGATGAAGCTTTGGATGCACTGCAGCTGCGATTGGGGCCTGACTTTACCCGTACGACCCGCAAGTTCAGCCTGGCGGATAAAATCCTCGTTCCTCTGCTGATCATGGTGTTGGTGGCAGTCATCGGATGGGTGCTGCTTGTCGGAATATCATACCTCGAAGGCGCTGCCGGGTTCCAGTCAGGCATCCTCCAGCTCATCCTGATCAATATTCAATATTATGTCGCCTTGATTGGACCATTCTTCATTCTAATGATCACCTTTGTCCTGGTTGCCTTGTGCCTGGTGTGGCTGGTGATCAATTTATACAAGCCTTCCAGCCTGGTGATAGTCGAAAGAAAGTAATAGAAATATTGACCTTTTAATCAGGTAATGGGGGATAGTCAGTAAATTATGGATGAAAATCAGTCGATAAAGCTGTCTATACGGATCAACGGTTATCGCGTTCCCACCGGTCAATGGCGTTCTGGATCAGCTCGAGGCGGCTGGCTT
>JBGOYO010000463.1:0-2546 GCA_041479715.1 Anaerolineae bacterium | reverse complement strand
TTGGCGATAGCAATGATATCCGGCACTACATTCCAATGCTCCACTCCCCATAGTTTGCCCGTGCGACCGAATCCAGTCTGTACTTCATCGGCGATTAATAAAACCCCGTAGGCTTTGGTTAATTCCCTGATCCTGGGCCAAAAGTCATCAGGTGGGACAATCGCTCCAGCCTCACCCTGAATGGGTTCCATAAGGACCGCTGCAATTTCAACACCTACTTTATTTGCGATATCGAGCTGTTGCTCAACTGCATCAGCATCGCCGAACGGGACGTGATAAACCGGACCTCCATAGAGAGTGCCTACCGGAGTTCGGTAATCGGATTTACCCATCATACTGAGCGAGCCCATGGTCTTGCCGTGGAAGGATTTTACCGCAGCAATAAAACCATTTTTGTGGGTGTACATTTTTGCGAGCTTGATCGTGCCCTCGACGGCTTCCGTGCCACTGGCGGCAAAAAAACTGTACTTGATATCACCAGGGGTGATCATGGCTAGAAGTCTGGCCAACACGCCACGCAGCGGGTCAATCAGCTCCTGGCTTGGCATAGGAGAGCGATCCAATTGAGCTTTTACATTATCGATGACCTCCGGGTGACCCCAACCCAGATCCATCATCCCGTAACCACCGAGACAATCGATATATTGGCGTCCTAAAACATCTTTAAAAATTGCCCCCGACCCGGTCCATTCAACTGCCGCCCAATCGCCAGCCTCCGTGATGGATTTACGATAATCCAACCAACCTCGGTTGAAATGTTCGGCAAAATTATATTTCGATTCTTCAATGATCGATTTTGCTTCATCCGTCGTTATTTCTGTTTTATGAATAATATCAATCCAGCGTTGGGCGAATGCAATCGCCTCTTCCTGCGATTTAATCATGGTTTATCCTCTTTTAGTTGTATTATTCCCAGTCAGATACATCCTTGTACCAAATCTTGCTGGTACCTGTTTTTGCCCGGCTTTTCCATTTGCCTGATTTGGGCTCGTTCTCAATAATTTTAATAATTGCTTCTGCCTTTTCGTTTATGACGATACGGTCCTGATCAGAGAGCACCGGCACCCCCAGCACCGCTGCCTGGACCTTATTAAGGTTCATGATCGAAGTGTAATAAAAGCCCCAATCATCCGCCATTAATCTGGCGACGTACTTGAGATTGATTTTATTTGCATCACCCTCACCCATCTGGCCGGCCAGGAGCAGTAGCATGGCGTCTTTCAGATCTTTGTCGTTTATCTGTACGATTTGCAATTTCTGGAGCAGCAGGTCGCTAAGGGATACGCAATACGGATTGAGCTCTAGCCTTCCTTGGTAATTGATCGGGTGGTTGTAGTCCAATTTATCGAAAAACACATCGATCATTGGAATTCGTCCACCAAAATAAATATGTCGTGTGCCCCCGCTCATCATAGCGGCACGCTTTTCCAATTCGTAGCCCATTTTCTCGAAAAATGGGACTATTTTACCGCGCTGCTTTCCGTATGAGGCATAATCAATATCGGTAAAAACCCTTTCTCCAAGGCGATCCATTCTGCGGTATAGATCTACGCGTTCGGGGAAGTAAAAATGCAGAGCGATCGGTCCCATCACCCGCAGAATTAACCCTTGCTTTTGGGCTGCATCAGTCAACCTGCGCGCCTCAGCCAGGTATTCCTCAGGTTTTGGATATTCCTCCAGCGGTATATCTTTAGGCAGACGAAACTTTTTCACCGGTAACATGCTATTGTCTCCTATCCAGAGGTGAACACATAATCCTTGACTTTCCCTTTTTCCAATACAATCATCGCACCTTTTAAAATTCCTTCAGAATACTCACTGCCAGGATTCAGGATCAGCGTGCGTTTTATTTTCTGCGCACCTCGTGATTCATGGATATGCCCATGCAGACCAATGAGAGGCTGGTATTTTTCAATCATTTTAGCGACGGCATGACTGCCTACGTGGATCTTTCGGTCTGCAGCCTGAATCAAATCCTTGGTTAACTCGGGTGCTAAATCCAGTGCGAAACCATAGGGCGGAGCATGGAAGTTAAAGATGGCGTTGGACTTATCTTTCACCAAAGCCACCAGCTCCTCGAGCATCGGTTCCAATTCTTCGTCAGTTTTCTCACGCGGTGTATTCCAGGGGGTTGGGTTCGCCCATGCGAAAGTGATCATCTCGTGGTCACCCACCATCACATTCCTATTATTGCAATTAACGATGGCTTTTGAATCCGAGATGATCTGATCCACCTCAAAATGGTCATCGTTCCCCGGAGCCATATACACTTTATAGCTGGTGCCGGCTAGACGCTCATCTGCTAAGTCAATCCACTCACACAATCTTGACATCATTAATTGTTTAAATAGTGTATCAACCTTTTGAGGATCAGATTTATATTCTCGAAATTCCTCTGGAGTTTGATGAACCCAATAATAGCCCATCATCTCAATTGTTTTTTTGAGCTTATCCAGCTCCTCTTGAATGGTGATATCAACATGGGTCCCCATCAAGGTCGTTTCCCAACCACCACCAGCTTTTTCGACCAGAGGCACGAGAACTTT
>JBGOYO010000462.1:0-2546 GCA_041479715.1 Anaerolineae bacterium | reverse complement strand
TCAGGCGGCAGCCGATCAATGCGCGCCAGGAGCAATCCCTGCAGGTTGTCGGGGATATCGCGATCAGAAATCTCCTGCTGAGCAACCCAGCTGCCACCTTTATGGATGATCACCCTTCGATCGATCAGCATGCGGATAAGCTCTTCCATGTACAACGGGTTCCCTTCGGCTTTTTCGAGGATTAATGCCTGCACCCTTTCAGTGAGGGTTTCGACTTCCAACAGGTTCGACACCAATGAGCGGCTGTCCTCTTCGGATAGGTTCTGCAAATTGACCTCTGTTAAGCTGCCACCCAGGAGCTCACGTGCTGCGTTCACCAGTTTCCAGCCGGCAGATTCCCGTTCCAACCTGGTGACCAGGCAAAAGAGTATAGGACCTTTTGATACCAGGGATAATAGCTTTGTAAACAGCTCAGTGGATGAGCCATCCGCCCAGTGTAAGTCTTCCAATATTAATATCACCGGATTATGCTTCATAAGTTCTTCGAGCAAAACCTGCATTGCCAGCAAGTATTGCGTCTGTAATGCCTGAGGATCGGTTATTTGCGTGCGCTGGAGTGCTTCACCTTCCAACTTAAGCATTAGCAGGTGACCCAGGAAGGGATATACGTCCAACGGCAGATCGCCAAACAACATTTTTAGATATGACTGTAACGCAGCCCGGGTTTCCGGTTCATCACTACCAGTGGTTACCCCAATCATATTTCTTAATACGTCGATCAGCAGCTGATAGGCCAGGCCTTTTCGGTAGGATACACACCTCCCTACCAGCCATATCCCGGCAACTGGTTGATTGCCAGATTGGTTTTTAGAAAGGGCTATGTTTTTAGCCTCAGCGGCTATTTTCCATTCCTGCATCAATCTTGTTTTACCGAGACCTGGCTCTCCGCTGATGAGCACTGCCCGTCCCAGACCAGCCTGGACTGCCTCACAGGCGTGCAGCAGGGTTGCCAGCTCATCGCTACGATCGACCATCGGGCTTTCCAGCTCGGTAAAACCTCTCGTTTGGCCCAAGACGGAGCGGGCTTCGTGCACTTCGTACACCCGCACTTGCTTCGCCATCCCTTTTACGTCAATCAGTCCAAGATCCTGGCATTCAAAGTATGGCGATATAAAGCGGTAGGTGTTACCGGTGACCATGACGCTCATCGGCTTCGCCGCAAACTTGATCCGTGAGGTCAAGTTGACTGTCCCACCGTATGCAGTAAAGTCATATTTCAGGTCATCGCCCACAGGGCCAACAATAACCGGTCCTGTGTTAATGCATACGCGTATGGTGAACTCGATCCCCTGTTCATCCCTGATTTCCTGGCAAAAATCCCTCACCTGGTTAATGATCTCCATCCCAGCCCAGGCGGCACGCTGTGGATCATCTTCATGGGCGACCGGTGCACCGAAGAATGCCAATAATGAATCGCCGAGTAAACGCGCAATCGTGCCTTCATAGCTATATACTACCTTGGCAATACTGTCAAAGGCATAGTTGATCAGCCCGGTCCAGGTTTCAAGATCCACTCTCTCCGATAAACCGGTGGAATTAACTACATCGACAAGCAGAGTGGTGACCGTACGGCGTTCTCGCAGTGTTCCCGGTCGATTGGTAGCTTCGACCTTCGATTCCGAGACCATTTTTTTGACCAGTGACCCCGGCACCACCGCAGTCAGGCGGCTCATTCGATTGTCATCCGCCTGGGTTTGCCGTTGCACCGGCTGACCACAATGCATGCAAAACAGGGCGTCCGGCGCCAGTTCCGATTTACACTTGGAACATTTACGCACCAGTTCCTGGCCACAGTTGGAGCAGAAGCGGGCGGTATCAGGGTTATTTGTTTGGCAGTAAGGGCATACCATCGATCCTCGCTCCTACCAGCATATTGCCTCCTCCCCCAAAAAATATCCTATCAATTCTATCATTTTTTCGAAGGCAGATTAATAAGCGCCCATTCATTTATTCTTTAGTGGATAACAATTGGGGATGCAAGGGCAAGACCTGTTCTCGCCAGTATTCTTGCTCCATTTTGAGGATAAATATGGAGGCTGCTTCTCATCATAAGCCGCTGTGGATTCCACCCCATTCGGTACCCCCTTTAATTCAAGGAACACCTCATGTGGGTTCAGTTTTTCTCCCCCTTTATTCTACGAGTGGTTTACATAATTATCCTGTTATTTGCCTGGATTGCCGGCGATAGAACAATGCCAGGATCAGGATCGCTGCTGCCACCAGGAAGGAAACCGTGATCACTATCGCAACTACACCCTGGGCGATGAACTCTCCCTCCATAACGAAAATTACCAACCCAATCAACAATCCTGACGACCAGCCCCTCTGCCTCAGCATTCCAATGAGGCTGAGCACAAACAGCACAGTTACAATCCCGCCGAGCACTGTTAGAATATCGGGGTTCACCGACACACGAGACCGTATGTAGTACCAATCGTTATAGAACGCCTATGTGACCGTAGTGTGCTGAACGATTTTCTCACAGATTAAATGATCAGCCCATACCATGTCCACGGCTTCCTGGTCTTGCCTTCTCTGCCAGAAAT
>JBGOYO010000461.1:0-2551 GCA_041479715.1 Anaerolineae bacterium | reverse complement strand
TAGGTGAGATTCTGCAGGCAGCTGTTTGGTTGAGCTAATTATATTCTCATGCAGCGTAACCGTGGAATCCAATATTTGAGGTAAACAGGCGAATGAGGCCCTGCCCAACAGGCTGTGCTGATAAATTGTCGATCCAAGCATCAATTGGGAGATATACGATATAATATATCGATTTTATACGAGGTGAACCATGATGAATAATGGAATCAATCAATCCCTGGAAGTGGCAACCCTGGCAGGAGGTTGTTTTTGGTGCCTGGAAGCAGTGTACGATGAGCTCAAGGGGGTGGTGGATGTTGTATCCGGCTATTCTGGAGGGCGTGTGGGCAACCCTTCTTATGAAGCGGTATGCACCGGTTCCACCGGGCATACCGAAACCGTGCAGGTGACCTTTGACCCGCAGGTGGTGAGCTACCGTGAGCTACTGGAAGTATTTTTCACCATCCACGACCCTACCAGCTTGAACAGGCAGGGTGCAGACGTGGGGACGCAGTACCGTTCGGCGATCTTTTACCACAGCCCTGAGCAGAAAGCCACAGCTGAACAGGTCATCCGTGATATGGAGACGAACAAAGTTTGGGGGAAACCCATCGTGACAGAGCTGATGCCCTATACTATTTTCTACCCGGCTGAGGCGTACCACCAGGAATACTTCAAGCGCAACCCCTACCAGGGATACTGTATGGCAATAATTGCCCCCAAAGTGGCAAAATTCAGACACAAATATCTGGAAAAACTAAAAGCGTGATCACCGGGTTGTCACTTGGGGGAGGTTGATGATAGACTTGGCTTGTGGGCAGGCAATGACAAGGAGATCACCATGACAGCAACACAAGCCATACCGGGGATACTGCCGATCGAATTAGGGGACGGACTGGTGCTGAGGCGCTCAAGCGCTGAAGATGGTGTAGCACTGGCAGAGTTCAATGCCAGGATGCATTCAGATGAGGGACCCGACCATCCGGATGATAAGGTGCGGGCGTGGACATTTGACCTGATGGCGAAACCCCATCCCACGTTCAAAGCCAGCGATTTTACCATTGTGGAGGAGGTAGCCAGCCGGCGGATCATTTCAGCGATGAACCTGATCCCCCAGACCTGGACCTTCGCCGGCATCCCGTTTAAAGTGGGCAGACCCGAGCTGGTGGGCACCCTGCCTGAATTCCGCAAGCGCGGTCTGGTGCGCAGCCAGTTCGAAGTCATCCACAAGTGGAGTGCCCAAAATGGTGACCTGGTCCAGGCAATCACCGGTATCCCTTATTATTACCGTCTGTTTGGGTATGAGATGGCGATGAACCTGAGTGGCGGGCGGGCAGGCTTTCCTACTCATATTCCCAGACTGAAAGAGGGGGAGTCAGACCCATACCGTATTCGTCCAGCAGCTGAAGCTGACATCCCATTCATTTCACAGTTGTATTTCCTTGGCTGTAAACGGTCGCTGGTGGCGTGTGAATGGGATGATGCATTATGGCGGTATGAGCTGGGTGGGAAGGGTGAGAAAAATGTTAACCGGGTGGAGGTGCGGGTGATCGAGACCGTCGGCGGAAAACCTTGTGGCTTTATTACCCATCCCGGATTCACCTGGGGAGATATGATGGCAGTGCAACGGTATGAAATCCTGCCGGAGTTCTCCTGGCAGGAAGTGACGCCCTCAGTGATCCGCTACCTGGAAACCACCTACCAACACCTGCAGCCGGAGCACGGTGATAAAAAACCATTCGGGGCCTTTGGCTTCTGGCTGGGTGAGGTCCACCCGGTGTACCAGGTGATGCCAGATCACCTGCCGCGCATTCGAAAACCGTACGCCTGGTACCTGCGGTTGCCGGACGTGGCAGGTTTTCTTAGGCGGATAACTCCCATATTAGAACAGCGCTTAGCCGCATCAGCCCTGGCGGGGTATTCGGGCGAGGTAAAAATCACGTTCTACCGGGATGGTGTGCGTATCATGTTCGATAAAGGCAGGCTGGCGACCATCGAGTCATGGTTGCCCGAACCCGTTGTGCATGCAGGGAATGCTGCCTTCCCGCCCCACACCTTCCTGCAGCTCCTGTTCGGATACCGCAGCCTGGAGATGCTTAAATCTAATTTCGTGGACTGCTGGTCCGACCGGGATGAAATCCATGCCTTGCTGGAGGCTTTGTTCCCCCGGCAACCCTCGGATGTGTGGCCGATATCGTGACCGCGTTGAGCTGGTTTGGTGATGTTCAGCTCCTAGGTCTGCAGGTGGATTTGAATCGCTCGATATGCCTGTTATTAGTGACGCAGGACCAGCACAGTCCCTGCTATTTGAAATGCATCAAATTAACCAGTAGCATTGCAGATTCGATTTGGAACGACGCAAGGTGAATAATGATCAAATGCAAGATTACAGTAATTAAACGATCATTCAATAAAGATATCGTCGATCGTTATGTTGCAGACGAACGCAAGAAAACCCTGGGTCCATGTGAAGTATTTACAGATGGGCAAGAATTCGTTACTGATGTATTTGGAACCATTCCTGCTGGATTCTGCCCTTGGGCGTGGGATGATATTTACAAAGAGCTGGTGG
>JBGOYO010000460.1:0-2557 GCA_041479715.1 Anaerolineae bacterium | reverse complement strand
TTGTGCACGATATCGAAAAGCCTGAATACACCCAACAGTATGAAGAGCTGATTCAGAGAGTGCAGGCAGCCATGGCATCCAAACCGGTATAGCCCTAAGGAGATGACTAATGGCGACCAAGAAAAACGGTGATCGGATGGAAATCCGGCTGGCGGGTGAGGGCGGGCAAGGGATGATCCTGGCAGGCATTATTCTGGCAGAAGCAGCAGCAATCTATGATAACAAGAACGCCACCCAAACCCAGAGCTATGGACCAGAGGCACGCGGAGGAGCCAGTAAAGCTGAGGTGGTGATCGCACAGGGCGAGATTGACCACCCGGAGGTGATCATCGCGGATGTACTGGTGGCGATGAGCCAGGAAGCCTGCGATAAATATGCCGGTAACCTGAAAAAGGATGGCTTGTTGATCGTGGACCAGGAGAGGGTGGGAAGGGTGCCATCCAGCCGGGCAATCAAGGTGCCGATCACGCGATTAGCGCAAGAGAGCAGCGGGAAAAGCATAACGGCGAATGTGGTTGCTCTGGGGGTGCTGGTGGGATTAACGGAGGTCGTTTCACGGCGGGCGATCACACAGGCAGTAGCGGCACGGGCGCCGAAAGGTACCGAAGAGATGAACAAGTTAGCGTTATCGGCCGGTTTCGCCGCCGCCGACCTGGTGGGCAAGAAGAACCCTCATAAGTCGTAATTAATTATCACAATCCTGTTGTAGAACAAAGCAGGCATTTTTTTGACGATAGCTGATCCTGCGATTAACCAATAACTGCTTGACGCGTATATCTTAGCGGTATAAAATATACTCACAATTGAATATTTTCCAGCTTGGGTGCCATATCCCCCGGATGGGATGGCTTAAAGGCGAAGCCGGTGATTGAGGTAGATGCATAGTCCGGCGCTGTAGCGCAACTGTAAGGGATCTAATCCCCAGCCAGGTCGCCCGCCCAAGTTGGGTTCACCACCGCCTCGCTCATAGGAGATGTGAACGCATGCCATTACCCACCTGCATGATTTTCACCCCTGTCTCATTAGCGACAGGGGTTTTATTTTTAATGCCTTGAGACCGAACCAGGAGAACACCATGAGACAAAAGATTGCACTGTTTATATCATTATCCAGTGGTCTATTAATGATCACAGGATTGCTGCTCTTATTCCAATCGGGCACAGCAGAAGCGAAGCCCGTCCCAAATCAAGTAGTGATCGAAGCTGGCAGCGCTTACCTTCAGACCCAGCAACAGGTCGACGGGGGCATTACCGGTTTCAGCGGCGTATCCGACCCCGACACGACCGCCAGGAGCGTGATTGCATTCATTGCAGCCGGGAAATCGCCACGTGATGTGACCTCCTCGGCAGGTAACTCGATGCTGGATTACCTGGCTACTCAGGCAGTCACGTTCACCCATGACACGACAGGCACATTATTTCCTGGTCGGGCAGGCCTGCTCATTACGGCAGTTAAGCTGACGGGCGAAGATGCATCCGGTTTTGGTGGGATGAATCTGGCGGGCGAGCTGGAAGCGAGCTTCCACCCGGATACAGGCGCCTACAGCACTACGGCCAAGTCAGAGTTCAGCAGCGGCGCCGCTAGCGACCTGAGTCAGGCATGGGCTATTCTAGGACTAGGCCTCGACGGTCACAAAGTGCCTGATTCAGCAATTAATTATATGGTCAATACCCAGGCCGGAGATGGCAGCTGGGGAGCAGGTGACCCGGATACGACTGCATTGGCGGTAACCGCACTGCTGGCAAGCGGGAATGTGACCAATCAGGGTGAACTCATCCAAAGAGCGATCCAGTATTTCCATGACACACAAGCACCCAGTGGTGGCTGGAAGCCTTCGTGGGATACCGATCCACTAAATGCTGATTCAACTGGCTGGATCCTGGAAGCGCTGGTCTCAGCAGGAGAAGACATCCGAGGTCAAAGCTGGAACACGAAGCAAACCAACCCGTTGGATGCGTTGATGAGCCTGCAGAAACCGGATGGATCGATCGGTGGCACCTACGCCAACTCTTACAGCACTGCCGAAGCTATTATCGGGCTAGCGGGGATCCCACTTACCAACCTGGCGAACCCACTCGCCAACCATCGAGCCGGATTGGTGATCTATTATGGGGAGGAGAGCTTATTCACCAGTTGCGTGAGCTTTACCGAAAGCACGCTAACCGGACTGCAGCTGCTCGAGCGCTCTGGTCTGACGATTCAAACCGCGACAGACCCTACCAAGGGAACAGCGGTGTGTAAAATCGATGGGGTGGGCAGCCCATCCAGCGACTGCTTTGGCAATATGCCGAATTACTGGTCGTACTGGCAAATGGGTGCGAACGGTTGGGAGTATTCCGTGACGGGTGCTGACCAGGCCAAAGTGACGGATGGTGCGGTGGATGCCTGGAGCTGGGGTATCGGACATTCGCCGGCACTGATCACCTTTCAGAACACTTGCGAGGGTGTGGCGTTCGTGCTGCCCACTTCAACCCAAACTTCAGTCCCTCCTACGGGTACTCCGGAACCGACAGTTGTAGCGACCATCAGCTCAGCCACACTACCTCCAAACGCGACA
>JBGOYO010000459.1:0-2559 GCA_041479715.1 Anaerolineae bacterium | reverse complement strand
GGCGGGAGTGGATGGGGGTCGAACCCACCGCGGCCCGCAACGCGACCCGCCACCGGTTTTGAAGACCGGGGAGCCCACCGGAACTCAACCACTCCCAACGGCTAAGGATACCGCAGGGAGGATGAATTTGCAAGTAATCAAGGTTAAGAAAAGTTTATCAGGAGATTATTGCTGGAGGCACCCAAATCCTACCAATAAGGAAAAAATATCGATGGTTTTTACGAGCAACGACTCTACGTTGACTAATAAACTGGCGAATCTGATGTCTCGGGCTGGAGGGTTGGATAATGCGGTAGGATCTTTCAGGCATCAGTCATTGAAGATGACTTCCGCCTGATCACTCGTCTTTGAATTGAGAACGTTAGCAGCACTTCCATTAACCACTGCGATAGCTAATGAACCGCTGCTATCAAGCAATGCGATTAATGTCCCCGCGGGGCGCTCACCAAAAGTGGAAACAAGCCCAGATACTTGCCTATCTTTGATTTTGACGACCATAGCACTCACATTTTGTAAATGACTGAGGTTTAGATTGGTGGACAAGTTGCCGAAATGATCGATATGGATTACCTGACCCAACCAACCCTTCCGAGTGCGCACCGGTGTGGGGATTTCAAGCCTGACTGGATCTTCGATTTTTGTCCCAAGCGCGTCTAGAGATACACCAGATGCAAGGTACGCAGCTACCGGTGCAAAGACATCCCGACCGTGGAAGACGGAAGACACACTTGAAAGCCAATACTCAGGACGGTTCAAATGAACGAATTTGATAGTCTCATGATTAACTTCCGCATGTGCAATGATCAGACTGAATAGGCCATTGTCGGGCCCAACAAAATACTGTGATCCTAGTTGGGCTGCAATCCCACGCCGAGATGTACCAACACCTGGATCAACTACAGCGACATGGATTGTTCCAGGTGGAAAATATGGAGCTGTTCGCCCGAGGAGAAGACCAGCCTCAAGGATATTTTGGGGGGAGATATCATGACTCAAGTCGGCAATCTGAACACCTGGTGCAATCTTCCAGATTACACCCTTCATGACCCCCGGATAGCCGTCGCGCGTCCCAAAATCGGTTAATAAGGTGATGACAGTCATGGAATTATTTTATGATAAAAACTGTACCCACCATCCCGGCACCAGAGTGGACCGATAAGCCTGGCGTAACTTCCACCAAGGGGATATCTTCAGGGCAACTCATCCGGCTACGAATTTCAGCAGTGAAATTTCGTGCCATCTCGGGTGCGTTCACATGCAGAACGCACATTTTCTCAATCTGTTTATCGCCGGTTTTTAGCGCGGCCAGCTCAATCACACGTTCCCAGGCTTTTTTCTGCGTGCGGACGCGTTCCAACAGGTCGAGTTTTCCATCGCGAATAGTAAGGATGGGTTTGACATTCAACATGTTTCCCATGCTGGCGGCGAAGTTCGTCACCCGTCCCCCCATGGCGAGATACTTCAGGGTGGAGAGGGCCGCGAATAAATGGGTGCGTGGCTGGAGGTCTTCGATGATGGTGGAGATTTCAGAGATCGATGCCCCGTTTGAAGCAGCTTCAGCAGCAGCCAAAGCCATGTATCCCATACCCATCGACAGGCTGCGAGAATCGATGACGAGGATTTCACGATCAGGGAATGATTCACGCGCAGTGAGGGCAGCATTATAAGTGGCACTGACTTCTTTGCTCACACACAGGCAAACGATTTTTTGTGCTCCCGAATCGAAAGCGTTCTTGAAGGCAGTAATAAATCTTCCTGGAGAAGGCGCAGCGGTGGTCGGCAGTCGGCCTTCCTTATCAATGCGGCGGAAAGTATCAGCATCGTTGATGGCATAGACTGCTTCATAACTTTGCTCACCGAAATTGATGTTCATAGGGATCTGGTAAAGGTTATAACGGGCAGCAATGGCAAAGGGGATACTTGAGTCGGTATCGGTAATAATGTTAATTTCCTGCATGTATGGACCTCGTGGATTTTTCGTTAGTTATACCATTAACCCCCATCAGTCTATTAGGGTGTGATAAAATTGCGGGCAATTGTCCGGGGTACATGCTGCAATCATTTATATTACGCAGGGTTTGGAGGATGTATGGAGAATCAGGAATTATTGGCAAGGATCAAGGAAGATGAAGTCAAGTTCATTTCTCTGCAGTTTACGGACGTCACAGGGACCGTGAAAAGTGTGGACATCCCGATCGGACGCCTCGAAGGCGCATTAGATGATGGAGTGTGGTTTGACGGATCGTCGGTGGAGGGGTTTGCACGCATTCAAGAAAGCGATATGCGCCTGGTTCTAGACGTTGGCACCTACGCCGTGCTCCCCTGGACGCTTCCTGAGCTACGGAGAGCGCGTATCTTTTGCGAGATTTTCCAACCCGATGGTAAACCATTCCCTGGTGACCCGCGCGGAACATTGAAGCGATTGTTGCTCAAGCTGTCAGAACGGGGATGGAAGTATAACGTCGGACCGGAACCGGAGTTTTTCCTGTTTCGGGGTGGAAATGGAAATGAGAGCATCCATCCAGTACCGCATGATGTGGGAGGGTATTTCGATTTCTC
>JBGOYO010000458.1:0-2560 GCA_041479715.1 Anaerolineae bacterium | reverse complement strand
TAAATGCCAGCTCGCTGAACTCTCTGACCGAATGGGTATGCCCCGTGGCGAGCACGAAATCTTCCGGCTGATCCTGTTGCAAAATCAACCACATCCCGCGCACGTAATCTGGCGCATATCCCCAATCACGCTGCGCATCCAGGTTTCCCAGCCGCAGCTCCTTCTCTTGGTGGTGCTTGATCCTTGCCGCCGCCCGGGCAATCTTCCGGGTCACGAATTCATGCCCGCGCCGTGGACTTTCATGGTTGAAACAAATCCCTGAGCAGGCGTACAGGTTGTAGCTTTCACGGTAGTTCACCGTGATCCAATGACCATACAGCTTGGCTACGCCGTAGGGGCTGCGTGGATAAAATGGCGTGCTCTCGGACTGTGGCGACTCATGTACCTTGCCAAACATCTCGCTCGTGCTCGCTTGATAAAACCTGATATCCGGGTCTACCAACCGGATCGCATCCAATACCCGCGTCACCCCCAGGGCTGTCACTTCCCCGGTGAAAACTGGCTGCACCCACGAGGTTTGAACGAAACTTTGCGCTGCCAGGTTATACACCTCGTTCGGTCTGTGGGTCTTGATGATATCGATGACGGAGATTTGGTCCATCAGATCACCAGAGACGATGGTGATCTTATCCTGGATATGTTCGATACGCTCAAAATTAATCGTACTCGAACGTCGCACCATACCGATGACCTCATAACCCTGATCGAGTAAAAATTCCGCCAGATAAGACCCGTCCTGACCGGTGATGCCGGTAATTAGCGCCCGTTTAATCGCCATTACATTCTCCTTTCTTTCACTTAAGCATATCAGTACATCCTGGTTTTGTCTGCTAATTGGATTAGCAGATTTTTACAGCGATTCAGAGTATAGTTAATCGAAATGGTCGAGACGATCGGGAAGCGTATCGCATTTCTCCGCCAGAAAAATAACTGGACCCAAGCTAGTCTGGCGAGCCGGTTGGCCATGTCGCGTGTGGCGATTTCTCACATCGAGATGGACCTGACCATTCCCAGTGAACGCACCCTAACGTTAATGGCCGGATTATTCAAGCTCACCCCTATGGAGCTGGTAGAAGGCACGACTTATCCAAAGGCAAAAACGGAGCGCCTGCCAGAGGTGGCAAACTTATATACTCAACTGGAGCTTGAGCTCAGCTTGATGATGAACGATGCTGCCTGGCTCAGACGTTTGGATAATCCTAAAGTGAAGTCCGATTTGTTAAATGAAACATTCGTAAAATGGTCATCTCATCTCAAAGATTGGAACGCCAGGTACCTCGATGACCATGAGCGAAATATCTTGTTAAAGATGAGACAGATACTGGATGAACTAAAAACTTATAACACTCATCTGCTGGAATAACCATCCGATAATGCTGTAGATAATTCCATTTCATTCTTGATCAATCGGTAAGGCACGCCCAAAAGTTTGATATTTCCAATCAGCTGCTCTGCCCCCTCCTCACCACCGAATGTGGATGCGTCTATAATGACTACGATGGGTTTCAGACCGCGCTGTAGCAGGTAATCCACCACCAGAGCTACATCACGAGACGATGAAGGCGTGATCAGCACTACAGTGCTGCCGCGCACCATATGCTTTACCTGGGTTTCAATCAAGGTTCGTAATGGCAGGCTACCTTCTGCCCGGGTCAAAGCCAATGCTTCCAGGATCTTTCCAAGCTGGCGACCACCTCGGTCGGGTGATATCAAGGTTAGGTGCTGACCGGCACATACGAAGCCTACTGCCCGTCCCCTGCGCAGATAATCTCTCACCAGCGAGGCAGCGATACAGACGCCGTACTCTTCTGTGGATGGTGGAAGAGGGATTTTACCAGTGTGAGTCCATAAATCTTTTAAGTACACACCTTGTTCAGGGGGAGGTAATGATGCCTGGACTTTCGAGGCGTCGTCTAAAAAAATCCATACATCTGCCAGCGGATCAAGCTCAAACTCCTTGACGATTAGACGCCCCCGTCTGGCTGTGCTCAACCAGTGGATGCGGTTCAAGGGGTCGCCTGTGGAATATTCGCGCACACCGGCAGCATTGGGAGTAATCTGGTGTGTACGCCGGCGCAAAGCCTCACCTCCTGGCAGCAAGCCTGGTGGGTTGGGAAATCCGCGCACCTCCACCATCATGGGGTAAACCAGTAAGGAATCCTCTTCAGCAATGGACACTGCGACCGGGAATAACCCAAACAAATCACCCGACGCAATGACTGTTGGGCCGAGCGGAAATACCCCCCGGCGGATAAGGCGCGCCCGCGCCATATACGACCTACCTTGCTTGCCCCTCAACATGGTTAGTACGCGTGAGCCATCTGCCCCGGGGAGTGTTGATTCGTCTTTTATTTCCAACCATAAGCGTGGAATCCGGTTACGGTTTAATACTTCGAACTTCTCTTCGAAGATTTGCCCTACCTGGGCACGCATAGTCCGCGCTGATCGCGAAAATTTCAAGCCGTGCAGTGAAAAAGCTGACCATATCCAGGAGCCAAAGATCAGCAGTGCCCATAATATGGACAGCCGGTAATAGAGCTTGCCCCCGGTAGCAAGCCCG
>JBGOYO010000457.1:0-2567 GCA_041479715.1 Anaerolineae bacterium | reverse complement strand
CAGGTTTGATCGCCTGAGCCTCCGCGAGGACCGACTTGCCTGGTTTAATAACAGTGTCTATCGGTGAGGTTGTCTGGAAGCGTACCCGGACACTCCCGATGGTGGTAACAATCGTGCTTACAGGGAGGGTGATCGCTTCTTTGGATCTGTTGGTGAATTTGATCATCCCGGATGCAGGTACATCAGGGATGGTCATCGTTCCCGTTGCAGTGATCGAGTCTGTCCCCTCAATGATCACTTCCTGGCTGTAGGTTGGCAGGCTGCCTGTAGATAAGTTTATTGTGGTCGCAGACGGGTCAGCAATCAGATCGAGCATTATAGATTGCACTTCTTCCCTGGGTGAAAGGATAACTTTCGCCCCCGGCAGGATAAATATCGCCAGGGCAAGTAGCGCTAGCAGGCATACCCCTAAACATGCGATTCTCACGGCAGGGTGTTCCATCCACGCTGGCGTTGGTGATCGGATGGATTTGCGCAGATTATCGAGCCCAGGGAGGTGGGCTCGTGGTTGGCGATCAACCTGTTTGTGCTGGCTCATCCCCCATTCATGCTCCTGAGCCTGCTGTGCGTCGGTGAACACCGGGATGCCAACCTGATGAGCGTAGAATCGGACCTCGTCATCATGCGTTGCCAGCGCCAGCTCTGAGCCCAACGTGGTTGCATACCGTTTCGCCAGTATCAGGTCAAGCTGACGGTAAAGTACCCGTCCTTGTACCGGCCAGATCAGTAGGATACGTCCAGTCTGGCACCAGCTCATCTTGTCTTTGACGGACACGATGTCATCGTTCTTACTAAGCTGGATGATTTGGGTCTTCACGCCAACCTGAAATTTAAATGGCCTGGCAGGCTAGTCAACCTTCACTCGTTCCTGCACCCAAGCGTATACCAATTGTAGTGCTTCATCCAGCCGGGTTGCATCTTTACCACCCGCTTGTGCCAGGGTAGGCTTTCCGCCTCCACCGCCACCAAGGGGTGTGGCAACGAATTTGATCAGCTCGACAGCGTTTAGACCTCTGGACACCAGGTCTTGTGTGATCCCGGCGACAACCGTGGGTCGGCCATCCTTGACACTCGCCAGAACCACAACACCCCTGCTTGGGAATTGTTGACGGAATCGATCAACCATCTGGCGCATAGTATCTATATCAGCCTCATTCAGCTTTACCGATAATACGTTTATACCGTTGACATCCCTGGTCTGGAGTAGTTTCTCACTGAACTCAATCGAAACCTGCCCTTGCTTGAGAGTTGCGATTTCCTTCAGTGATGCATTGAGCTCATCCAATAAGCTGGCTACTTTTTCAGGAAGGATGTCTGGTGTGCTTTCAACCAGGCTGGCTGCTTGGGCCGATTTAGCAAAGCGGGATCGAACCAGCTCATAAGCCTTTCTACCCGTAACTGCCTCAATGCGCCTTATCCCTGCGGATACACTTCCTTCACTAGTGATCAAGCAGATGCCGATATCTCCCGTTTCGCGCACGTGTGTGCCCCCGCACAGCTCATAGGAGAATGGGTGGTCTCCTCCTATGGTGATGGTCCGTACCGTCTCGCCATACTTCTCCCCGAATAATGCCATCGCGCCTTCGGAAATGGCTTGCTGCAAGGGTTTTATAGTGATCTTGAGAGGGTAATCTCCCAGGATGTGCTGGTTTAAACCAGCTTCAATCTCGCTGAGCTGTTCTTTGGTAACAGCCTCCGGATGGTTAAAGTCAAATCTCAGCCTGTCAGGAGCAACTAATGATCCAGCTTGCCGGGCATGTTCACCCAGCACGCGGCGCAGCTCTGCATGCAGGAGGTGCGTGGCGGTATGATTGCGCATGATATCCCTGCGCCGTTGGGCGTCCACCGAAGCAATCGCTTCTTCACCTACCCTCGGCTCCCCTCTGACTACTTTTCCGACATGGACGATCAGTCCTGCCGCCGGTCTACGCATGTCTGTGATTTCAATCACCCAGCGGTCATCTATCGAGCGGATGGTTCCCGTATCAGACACCTGCCCGCCTGATTCTATGTAAAAACAGGTCTCAGGCAATATCACTTCAACCGCATCACCAGCGTTAGCTGCCTGAACAGATGCTCCATCAAGGAGCAACGCTAGGATAGGTCCTGAAACTTCCAACCGGTTATACGGGTCATAGTCAACGCCACTTCCAGGCAGGCTACTGTTCGCCTGGAGTGTCTCGACAACTTGGTGGTATAGTTCAACGCCCTCTCCACCAATCTCTCCCATGGCTTTCCCTGCCCCGGATGCCTGACGATGTTCTTCCATCGCTTGAGTAAATCCCACCTCATCCACATCCAATCCCTGTTCTCTGACAATATCGCGTGTGATCTCAAACGGCATACCGTAGGTGGTGTATAAATCAGCTGCCAATGCACCTGATAAAAATGCATGTTTGGATGATCTGGCTTCCTTTATTAAAGTAACAAGATGCATATCTGCCCGATCAAGCGTGCGTTGGAATTGCTCTTCTTCCCGTGTGATGGAAATAAGGATCGATTTTTGGTTACGCTTCAGCTCGGGATAGAAATCAGCGTAATTCTGGATGACCTTCTCAGCGATTTTT
>JBGOYO010000456.1:0-2577 GCA_041479715.1 Anaerolineae bacterium | reverse complement strand
GGCTCGATCGACCGGTCCAGGCAGTGGTATCCTCTCTGGCAATCCACCACCTGGATGGCGAAAGCAAGCGAATGTTGTTTAAGCATGTGTATGCCATGCTGGTGCCGGGTGGGGCCTTCATCATCGCCGATATGGTCGAGCCAGTGACGGATGCTGGCAGGCGGGTGGCTGCCGATGCCTGGGATGAAGTGGTACGTAGGCGCTCACTCGAGTTGGATGGGGACGCTTCCGGTTTCGACTTCTTCCTGCGGGAAGGTTGGAACACCTATCGCTATGTGGACCCGGATGATATCGACCATCCCAGCCCCCTGCTCGACCAGCTGAAATGGCTGGAGGCAGCAGGTTTTACCTGCGTCGATGTGCACTTTATCCAGGCTGGGCATGCCTTGTTCAGCGGATGGAAAGCAGCAGAAGGACATTAAGGGATCAGGATGAAATCACAAGGAAGGCAACTGTTCATCGCAATCGTATGTGCTGACATACTCATCGTGATCGCCATCCTGGTTATAAGGGCGGTTAACTCCCACGGTTCGATAAATATTAATGTAGTTCAGAACACCTCGGTACCGGAGGCAGCTCCAGGGGTGGTGGTCTCAGGGTCAGTGAAAGACATAAGCGAAAGAAGTGTCGAAAGTGTGCCGATTTATGCTAAGTATGCCAATTACCCGGGTCAGTTGATCGCTGAGACTGATGCTGCCGGTAATTACAAATCAGAATTCCTAGCTGTCCCTGGAAATGAAACGGTCACTGTATGGGCTGAGCGGTCAGGGCTCCAATTCCAGCCACCAACCTGTTTTTGGCACCATCAGGTTGGTTATGAAATGAAAGCATGTGATTTTTTGGCACAACCGACCATACGGATTTACTTACCTATTATATCCAAGGTATTCAAATAAACCAATTTCGGCGATCTCGGGCGGAATTAGCCGCCTTCAGTGAAAGCGGCTACGAATTACCCCAGATAGCGATGGCGGGTATAAATTTTATACCTCATTGGCTGCAATTTGTGCCCGCAGGTAATCGCGTTCGGCAAGCTTGCGAGCAACTTTGTATTCTAATTCAACTTGCATCTCACGCAACAAGTCACGCCCCTGGTGGCGTGCCAGCTTGACGTCAAGGCTGAGCTTGACAATCGGCAGGCTGCTTAGGCGGTTGATCTGCTGGTGCAGCTCTCTTAGCTTCCACTGCGTCTTTTCCATTTCGGTCATGGATGGGTCAGGTTTTGATTGCGGGTGTAGCCTTGGTTGCCCAAAATCCACCCCATACGGAAGGCTCATCCCCGCCAGCCGCATCAAGGTGGGCAAATCCCCGGCTGCGTAAGCCTGGTTGATCTCCTTCATCTGATCGTTCGACTGAGCGCGATCAGCATCATTGCGCGCCAGGTCTGGGTGGTAGCGACGGGCCAGCCTGCGGTACAGCACCTTGATATCCGGTCTCTGTTGATCTGCTGAAGTTGCCGGGCGGTCGGTTTTCACTGCGCTACCCTTGCGATTGGTCAGTTCAGTTGGAGGCAGGTCTGCCAGGTTAGGCGGGCGGGTTGGTAGGGGAGCGCCGTCCAGGTATTGCATCAGGTCAGAGCCAAACAGGCGTACCTCACGGATGTGCCTGAGCTTTCCGTCCAGCACACTGGTTTCAGCATTCAGATCACTCAGCTCATCCAAAAAGCGGCCCAGGCGGGTGTCCACCGTTTCTTCGAAGGAGCGCAGTTGCCCTCTCAACGCCTCGAGCTCAGCTTCAGCAGAGTGAAGCTCCGAAAGGGCTTCTTTGAGTTCCTGTTCGGTTCGCAGATTCATCTCGTAAATTATACATCCAGCTGATTCTCATAAAGCGTGGCTTGTAAAATCCATATTTCTGAATATAATTCCTCCATCGGAAGCCGGGTTCACCATAATTCGCCAGGAGAAGACATAATGCAAACCATACGCAAGATCTTAAGTGAAAAGGGGAGTGATGTTTGGGGCACCTCACCAGGCGCAACCGTTTACGAAGCTCTGCAGCTGATGGCAGATAAAGACGTCGGAGCCCTACCGGTGTTGGACCATGGAAAGCTGGTGGGTATATTCTCTGAGCGCGACTATGCCCGCAAGGTCATCTTGTTGGGGAAAACGTCTAAAAAGACCTTCGTGCGTGAGATTATGACCCCGCATGTGGTCTACGCTACCCCCGATATGACCAATGAACAGGGACTTACCCTGATGACTGCCAAGCACATCCGCCACCTGCCGGTTGTCGAAGGTGAAGAAATGACCGGCATGGTCTCGATTGGCGATTTGGTGCGCTCGATCATCTCTGAGCAGAAAGAAATGATCACCCAGCTCGAGCAGTACATCCTCCATTACACCAGTATTACATAAGAACGTACTCCTTTCTATCTCCTTTATCCCGAAGAATATTCCAGATAGGGGAGTAATAGTTATTACGATCGAATACAAAACTAAGCTTCTCCCCCAAGTACTGTTTTTTTAGTACTTGGGGGAGGTCGGGAGGGGGATTGTTTTTTTCCGTCATGGTACCAAAAATTTTCGATAAAAAGACACATCAGCAGGCACGTCAACTTCGCCATAATTTGACTCAGGC
>JBGOYO010000455.1:0-2577 GCA_041479715.1 Anaerolineae bacterium | reverse complement strand
CTTTTCACCCTTACACTATCACCCGTAGGTGCGAGTGCGGATTGTTTCTGTGGCCCGATCCGTCAGGTTGCCCCGTCCCGGGGGTTACCCGGCGCCTTGCTCTATGGAGTGCGGACTTTCCTCGATGGCACTAGACCACCGCGATCATCCGGTCAGCCTGGGGATATTCATGATACCATAACTCTAAATATAATCATCACGAATAAATTATTTACAATTTACATCGACAAGGGTTAATATATTTTTGTTACCTTACCTGAGTGCGAATATATTTTATCAAAAAACGATATTATTGTATTTATGTAGATTCTTGTGCTTTTGCCTGTTTGCTATCTCGGACTCGATATAATCCACGGATCAACCCATCCACCAAGTAGGTGATTAAAAATAAAAAGGTGATATCCAAGAGAACATTGAACAAGAACATATGTTTAACCAACTCAAATGTTCCCTCAGCCATCAGTACGGTGATATATTGGAGAACCGCCATAAAGATGATGGTGATGTGCAGCTCAGAGATCAGCAACCCGCGTTTTCCATGATCGAACTTTTTAATTTTCACCCACACAGCTCCCACATTGATGAGGAACAAACCAATTAATGTCCATATCGACTTGGGTAAGATATCCACGCGCAGTTTACTCCAAATAGCAAAAGCCTGGCTTTGATCGTACGAACCGAAAGACTCGGAAGACACAAAATTCCCCAGGTTGGACGGTCGCAGCTCGAATGCCGTTGTTGTACTGCCTTCCATCAAGCTAATAAACCGCGCCGGATGGAATAGATAAAATTTAAATATCTTGAAATACAACCAGCTGTGTTGAAATTCCTCGAACGCATTTCTGTTTACCCCCTGTGCAAAAGCAGACTGGCCTTTGTAAATGATCATATCAGGTGGCAGACCCAATTCGCTCAGATCCTGTTGCGGGTTTTGAGAGTTGCCGATGATCTCAAGGAAAACCGAGTTCCACAAGTCGCCTGAGCGGTAATATCGCGGTAATCCAAACGCAAACAACAAAAACGAGCCGATGACCAGGCCAAACGAGAGTATCAAAGCCACATGTGTGCGCCATTTCTCCAGTCTCCTGGGAGGACGGACGTGCTTCATCAGCAAATATCCCATCAGTGCCAAAGGTATTCCCATGGCAGCATTTTGCGGCTTGGCGATCACGAATAAAAATGCGCTCACAAAAAATGCCAATGCCCAACCGATGCCAACCGGCTTCGCATCCACCTGGCTGGCAACGAGCAAAACAATCCCGATGGTGAGGGTGAGAAAAATTAGCGAAGCTGGCTCGCTATAGATGGAGTTTAAGTAGGCAACGTAACCTACATCCGAAAAGAATACCAGAATAAAGGCATAAATGACCCATTTTAAGTGTGAGGTCATCCGAGAAACCCCATATGCCACAACTGCCAGAACTACCAGAAGAGCGCTTAGATGGACTACCCCCAGGGATAATAGGTGGAAAACTCCCTCTTTTGAGACGATGCTGTTAAGTAATATTGAGCTCAAGACAAAAATCAGCTCGGATGACTGGTAGCCTTTGATATTGAAGTGGAAGCTGATTGGGAATTGGAGGTTGATATTCCCGAAGTATTCCTTCCCATCACCAGGCTGTATGCCAACCTTATCCATGATCCGGACAAAATCACCATTATCAGCCAAGCCTACAATTGGTGGAATGATCATCTGGTATACCAATACCAGCATGAAGATGAACAGGAATATCTTTTCTGCCCTCAAGTTTATCTTCATACCATTCTCCTCAGCGAATTGCACCGGATGGTCTTACACGCTCCGGAACCCAACACCAAATTTTGGCGTCTTATTGGGAATAAGCCATGCGCTGGCATTTTATTACTTTGTTCCCGTCTGTTTATTTAATAATACCTTAAAGTCAGTCTTGTGCTTATTTAAATACCATAGGGCGTAAACAGAGTATAATGCCGTGTATTTTGTCCTTGGAGATGATCATGCTTAGAAAATCATTTATCTTAGTTACCGTAATCATCACGTCAATCCTGGCCCTATCAGCCTGTAACCTACCCGAACGGCAGATATCTCAAGTTGCGAAACCAACATCAACTACCGTCGTCATCCCAGAAGCCTCCCCCACCCCCGTTTCCCTCTGCTATAACCAGTACTTTCCCAGCCGGTTGGGCAATACCTGGGAATATTCGGGCAGCAATACTGCCACCGGTGCGTACAACCGGACGGATACCGTCAGTCGGTCCAGTACTGAAATCTTTAGCGTTGATACTGCTATATCCGGCATTACTTATGGGTTAGACTACAGCTGCTCCTCAGCTGGTTTGACTGCCAATAATCCCATCCAGCAATACGCTGGCGCGCTCGTGAGTGGTCCGAATGCACCCCTGAACGTGAAATTAACCTCTGTCTCGGGCATCTCCCTGCCGGCAAAAATATCCCCGGGTGATACCTGGCAGCAGACCGCTGATTTCGAAGCCACGTCTCAGCAGCTCAACATGAACGGCAGGTTGGTCTTCGATTACACCGCGGTGGGATTTGAAAACGTATCCGTCCCGGGCGGCACCTTCAATGCCTTGCGTGTG
>JBGOYO010000454.1:0-2588 GCA_041479715.1 Anaerolineae bacterium | reverse complement strand
TAAGGGTCACTTTATCTCCGGCGGAATACTGGAACAGGGTATTGATGTAGGCGTGAGTCTCATCCAGGGTTGTGTTATCGATTGCGGTAATGATATCCCCCACCTGCAGCCTAGCCTGGCTGCCAGGGCTGTTTGCAGCAACGTCGGTGATGTAAACCCCGTATTGGACCGGCAGGCGGTAGATCGCAGCAACACGCGGCGTGATTGGCTGCCAGCTGATGCCCAGATAGGGGCGGGAAACGTGACCATTTTGGATGATCTGCTCAGACACTACCCGGGCAGTGTTGATGGGGATGGCAAACCCCAAGCCCTCAGTAACGGTACCGGTGCCACTGTTGCGAATGATCAGGGTATTGATGGCAATCACCTCTCCGGCCAGGTTGACCAACGGACCACCTGAGTTGCCCTGGTTGATGGCGGCATCGGTCTGGATCAAACCGTCGATCGTATATCCCTGACCGGTATCAATCGACCTCCCCGTAGCACTGACCACACCCACGGTGACGGTGTTTTTGAAGTCACCGAGGGGTGAGCCGATCGCGATGACCGTCTCGCCAGGGTTTAAGGCATCAGAATTGCCTAATTGAGCTACCGCGGGCACAGTTCCGGTGACTTTGAGCACCGCCAGGTCTGAATACTGATCAGTGCCCACCAGGGTGGCATCTTGCTGGCTGCCGTCGGCGAAGATGACCTGGAGCTTCTGAGCGCCTTCGATGACGTGATTATTGGTGAGGATATAACCATCCGATGAGATAAATACCCCGCTGCCGGTCGAGGTTGAATCGCCGGTGAAGCCGAAGAATGTCTGCTGACCGGGAATGGTGCCAACGACGGTCACGACAGAAGGTCCTACTGTTTGAACGGCTTTGGTAACCGAATCTTCAACATCGGTGGTGGTCACATCCAGAGTTTGGGTCTGGCTGGCAGCAGGCACAACCTGTACTGCTACCGGGGTTGGTGCTATTGTAGCGGTCGATTGGGTCTTGCTCATCAGCTGGTAGACGACGATGCCACCTGCCATGGCGCCGAACAAGGCAGTGCCGCCAAGGATGATCATGGCAAGTATGAATCCGAGCAGCTTTTTCCAAGTCATGGTAAACCTCCTTATCGAATAGAAAACTTCTCTCTTCTCCAGTATAAGTATAAAGGAAGGAGGTTCAGAAATTATTAAGGTTAGATTTGTGAATTATTTGGATGATCATCGCAATCCTGATGCACGTAGTGGTGCTATCGTGTGATGGGAAGGAGACGATAGAAAAAAGATAGGGTCGAATAATGCTCGACCCTGCCAATGGTGTTCTATCGACATCTTCATAAAATCAAGGGGAGAAATGCCAAGCTGAGCGCTTAATATTGAATGATATAAATATAGGCAGTATAAAAACCAAGTTGATGAAAGAGCTTTACAGCAGTGAAGCGAGTGAGTAGTTGAAGAATACGCTAACTGGTCTATGTAAATATGTAAAAATTTTCAGCCATATAACCCAGAAGATATTAAGCAAACCCTAATGCCTCCATCGAGCGCTTGACCTTTATAAGGCATATAATGATTAAGAACGATACGATTTGGGGAGCAAAAGAATATTAACATCATAAAATGGAATTCCACAAGTATTATCAAGATGTCCATAAAATGGATCGTCCTGATTATTGGGCTATTTCTGCTTGCTGGGTGCGCAAGTGGCACGAACAACAGCCCATCTGCCACTCTAACACCCGATAATGCCGCCCTGACTTTGACGGCTACAGCCCAGGAACCAGCCCAAGCTCCATCGGTGACACCTACCCTGAGGCGAACCCCCCACCATACGGCGGTACCAAAGGCGAAAACAAGCCAAACTGCCACTGATTCTCCCATCCCAAGTACACCCCAGCCTGCAACGGTTGGACCGACGGTTGTGACCAGCCCGGTTGCAGCAAAAGCGACGCCCGCGGGTAAGATCAAGACCGTATTTATCATCATGATGGAAAACCATAATTGGTCAGATATCCAGAACAATCCCTCCGCGTCCTACATCAACCAGACGCTTTTACCCCAGGCTTCATATGCGTTGCAATACTATAACCCGCCGGGCAACCATCCAAGTGAGCCGAATTATTTATGGCTGGAGGCAGGCACATCATTCGGAGTTCAGAGTGACGACAATCCGCAAAACAACCATCAAAGCGCCACAGATCACCTGGTAACTTATCTTGACCAGGCTGGATACTCTTGGAAAGCCTATCAGGAGGGCATTAGCGGTAAGGTGTGCCCATTAACGGATCAAGGGTTATATGCCCCCAAGCATAATCCAATGGTCTTCTTCGATGATATTACCAATAGCAACGATCCCAATTCACCATATTGTATTGCACATGAACGACCATACAGTGAGCTGCAGACGGATTTGAAGAGTAACACTCAAGCGCAATATAACTTTATTACGCCAAACCTATGTAACGATATGCATAACTCAGACGGGTGCCAGACCACAGATGAGGTCAAAAACGGAGACACCTGGCTGTCAGAGCAAATTCCGATGATCATGGGGTCGCAAGCTTACCAGCAGGGAGGAGTCATTTTTATCATCTGGGATGAGTCAGAAAAT
>JBGOYO010000453.1:0-2589 GCA_041479715.1 Anaerolineae bacterium | reverse complement strand
TTGGAGTTTTCTTACCACGATAAGACACCGACTGGTGAGCTGATCGAGCGCTGTACATCGGACGTGGATGCATTGCGGCGGTTTTATAGCGAGCAGGCGATCGGTGTGGGCAGAATAGTGATCCTATTTGTGATCAACTTTACTGCCATCGCAGTTCTGAACATCAAGCTGGCGGTTATCTCCATATTTATCGTACCCGTGATCATCCTCACATCGATCTGGTTCTTCAGACGGGTGACAAAGGCTTATGAAAAATACCAGGAACAAGAAGCCATTCTATCTACAACCTTGCAGGAAAATCTTGCCGGAGTACGTGTAGTCAAGGCATTTGCCAGGCAAGAGTATGAGATAAATAAATTCAATACTGAAAATTGGGAGAAGTTCAGTCGTGGACGAAGACTTCTCACCATGCAAGCCTTATTTTGGCCAGTTTCAGATATCGCCTGCAGTATTCAAACGCTTACAGGTCTCTTCATTGCGGCGACCATGGCTATCAACGGCACGATCACGGTTGGAACTTACATGGCATATGCCGGCTTGGTGGGATGGCTGATATGGCCCATGCGCAACTTGGGACGGCTGATTGTGCAAACATCAACGGGATTGGTGTCATTCGGTCGAGTGAAGGAAATTATCAAACAAAAGCAAGAACCTCTGACTGATGGCAATTACCAACCCCAACAGCCAATTCGTGGAGAAATGATTTTTGATAAAGTTGGATTTGCATATGAAAATAACCCACCTGTGTTACAGGATATCAGTTTTTCCTGCCAGCCTGGACAGGTGGTGGCATTACTGGGCTCAACAGGCTCGGGGAAGACAACGCTGGTTAATTTGCTACCGCGATTCTATGATTACACCTCCGGGAGTATCAAACTGGATGGGGTGGAATTAACAGACTACCCGAGGGAATACCTACGCAACCAGGTGGGAATAGTCCAGCAGGAGCCCTTCCTGTTTTCACGATCTATCCGCGAAAATATCATGTATGGGGTCAATCGAGACGTTCCCCAGGTGGAGGTGGAAAATGCCGCCTCTTCAGCTGCAATCCACGATGTGATCATTTCATTCCCGAATGAATATGATACCCTGGTGGGTGAGAAGGGAGTCACCCTTTCAGGGGGGCAAAAGCAGCGGGTAACCATTGCACGCACGATATTGAAGGATTCGCGCATGTTAATCCTGGATGATTCGACCTCTTCGGTGGATACCGAGACGGAAGCAGTCATCCGGGAGGCATTGATGGGAATGACCCCCAGGAGAACGACTTTTATCATTGCCCATCGCATCCAAAGTGTGATGAACGCAGATCTCATCCTTGTGATGGACAAAGGGAGAATTATCCAGAAGGGGACGCATGCAGAGCTGTTTGCACAGGATGGGATGTATCGTAAGATATATGACCTCCAGACCCGAATTGACGAGGAACTGGAGATGGAAATATCAGAAAGCATATCGAGAGAATAACACGTGGCAGAGATTGAGCTCGAGGAAGATGAATATACCAGCCAGATAACGGGGAAGACCGTTGGTAGAATCTTCGGTCTGACGAGACCTCACTGGCGCTGGGTGGCAGGTTTTTGGGTGATGATCGCCTTCACCTCCATCCTGGATGCCATATTCACCTACCTTAACAAGGGGATCATTGACCAGGGCATTATTGCCCAGAGCCAACATGCATTGACGAGGATCCTTACATTGTATGGAGGATTGATCCTGATTCAGGCTGTCTGCGTATTTTTCTTCATTTTCCTGGCAGGAATATTAGGCGAGCGGATTCAATTCGACCTACGCCGGTCAATGTTCAACCATCTGCAAGCGCTGTCGTTAGCATTTTATAGCCAGACTTCGGTCGGTCGGCTGATGGCCAGGGTTACCTCCGATTCTGGACGCGTCTCAGACCTGGTGACATGGGGATTGGTGGACAGCACCTGGGCGGTGATGAATATCGTCACATCGACCGTATTCATGCTAATCATCAATTGGAGACTGGCACTAATCGTACTGGCAGCCATCCCAATCCTGTTAGCGATTGCGATCCAATTTCGAAAGCGAATACTGGTCGAATTCCGTAATTCGCGCAAGGCGAATTCCAAGATCACCGGCGCATATAACGAAAATATCAGCGGGGTGAGGGTGGTGAAATCGCTGGGTAGAGAGGCTGAAAATCTCAAGGAGTTTAAAGTCCTGACTGACGAGATGTATCGATCCAGCTACCATGCAGCCTGGTTATCGGCGCTGTTTTTGCCGACAGTGCAAATTGTGTCAGCGATCGCACTGGGTTTCATCGTCTGGTATGGAGGATTACAAGCCCACCTGGGTATCATGACCATCGGTGGAATCCAGGCCTTCGTGAGCTACCTGACTTTCATGATGTGGCCGATCCAGGACCTGGCACGCGTGTACGCCGAGATGCAGCATTCCATCGCTTCGGGAGAGCGCATATTCACCTTGCTCGATTCAGTCCCGGAGGTATTTGATCGCCCTGGTGCTGTCGATCCTGGCACGATAAAGGGAGATATCGAATTCGATCACGTAGATTTTACCTATGAGGACGGCAAACCGGTGTTAACCGACTTCACCATGAAG
>JBGOYO010000452.1:0-2598 GCA_041479715.1 Anaerolineae bacterium | reverse complement strand
CGGGGACGAACGCCATGACCGAATCTTCTGAGTTCTTCGCTAACCCTGCAACCGAGCTCTTGCTGCTCCCGCAAGCGTTCCAAGTTGCCGGGCTGCCTGGCACCACAGTTTCAGACCTGTTCACCGTGGTCAACCAATCGGCGATTGAAGATACTTACGACCTCTCATTTACCTCCGACGTCTCCTGGACGGTGAGCATCCCGAGCAGCATTGGACCAATCCCTCCGGGATTGCAGGATGCCTTCACCATGACGGTCGACATCCCAGCGGATGTACCTTGCGGCGTAACCGGCTCGTTCCCAGTAACGGCAACCTCACAAGCTAATCCAGTTTTAACCGCCAGCGCCACGATCACTGTGCGGGCGATTTGCGGTGTGGGTGGTAAAGTTACTGATGTTGACAGCGGAATGGGGATTGCAAATGCCTATATCCAGATAACGACTGACCCGAATGGGGCCGGTGGAAACAATTACGATGGTTACACAGATGCAGAGGGTAACTATCTAATTAAAGACGTCCTGCCTGGTTTCTACTACTCCTATGCGAATGCGTTGCAACATCAGCCCTCCTTCTACCCAGAGGTGTGGCCCTCTGGAGCTATCACATTTACCTTAGGCACTGAACCTATTCTCGTCAATTTCTCGTTGGTGGCCTCAAATGTCAGCTGGACTCCCGATGAGGTGACCGTAAGCCTTGTACCGGGCGGGACAACCGCAGAGACACTGACCATCACTAACAATGGAACAGGGCCTTACTACTTCAACATCAGCCTCCTGGACAGCTCACAGCCGCAACCGCCGCAAATGGGTGCTCTGGCGATACCAGGTCTGCCGCGCGTCGACGAGCAGATATTCAGCGATATCGCCGCTTCAACTGATGGAGTGACCGATTTTGTAGCTGTTCTAGGAAGCCAGGCAGACCTCACTGCAGCCTATGGCATCTCCGACTGGAATGAACGTGGTTGGGCGGTCTACAATATCCTGACCCAATTCGCCGACACTACTCAGGTTAGCCTACGCGCCTACTTGAATCATCAGGGAGTAGATTACACTCCGTTGTATATCATCAACGCGGTGATCGTCCATTCAGGCAGCACGACCCTGGTGAACAACCTGGCAGCCAGGCAAGATGTAGCTCAGCTGGTTGCCAACCGCAAAATCGCCGTGGAAGACCTATCCCCCAGCTATATGGATACCCTTCTGCAGCCCGTGAACGCCCAGAATGCAGTCGAGTGGAACATCTCAAAGATTAAAGCCGACCAGGTGTGGGCAGATTATGGTGTCAAGGGTGAGGGGATGGTGGTGGCTGAAATTGATACCGGCACTCAATTTGACCATCCGGCATTGGTGAACCAGTATCGCGGCAACCTGGGTGGTGGTACCTTCGACCACAACTACAACTGGTACGATCCTTACGCCCAGTGTCCGGATGGCGGGAAAACCCCCTGTGACCCCGGCGCTCATGGCACGCACGTGATGGGCACCATGGTTGGGGATGATGGCGGTGCCAACCAGATTGGTGTGGCTCCAGGAGCCAAATGGATCTCCTGCAAGGGTGGAGATGCAGCATCCGGCTACCTTCTGACCAACCAGCTGCTTACGTGCGCCCAATGGATCTTAGCACCTTACGATCTCAATGGCCAGAACCCAGATCCCAGCATGCGTCCAAACGTGGTCAATAATTCCTGGGGTGGTGGACCGAATGACTACTGGTATACCGGCGCAGTTGCTGCATGGCGAGCGGCGGGAATCTTCCCCGCATTTGCCAATGGCAATGCCGGACCGAGCTGCTCAACAGCGCATTCTCCCGGTGATTATTGGCACAGCTTTGCATCAGGTGCGTCGGACATGAACGACATGGTTGCCAGTTTCTCTAGTCGTGGACCGGCGGTAGACACCAATTTCCTGAAACCGCAGATCACTGCACCAGGAGTCAACATACGTTCGAGCGTTCCAGGGAGTGGTTATGCAAGCAAAGATGGTACCAGCATGGCTTCACCACACTCTGCCGGTGCGGTCGCCTTACTGCTCAGTGCAGATCCAGAGTTGGTCGGTCAGGTCGACCTGATTTCCTGGGTACTGGAACAAAGTGCCTCGCCTCTGACCGATCCGGGTTCGAACTGCGGCGGTGATTATGTCGATGGTCCCAACAACGACTGGGGTTACGGCTTGCTCGATGTCCATGCAGCCGTGGCTCTGGCGAAGGCTGGGAACCTGATCCCCAGTTGGGTGACGCTTGATCAGTACTCCGGGTTAATCAATGGCGGTGGGCACACACACATCACCCTGACCTTCACCGCCCCCGTAGAGCAAGGCACGCTCACAGCAACTTTGATGCTGATCGGGGATGATCCATATAATCCAGATGTACGCATCCCGCTGACAATGAAGGTGGCGGAAGCGAAGATATTCATGCCAATCATCAGGCGGTGAAATAGACTTCACAGCAATAAGGGAAGGCAGTCCATCGCCTTCCCTTATTTATATCATCTCGCCTAACTGACAGATTTGGCACCGGGCACTTCGGATTCATAGGAAATATTAACAAAAGCATTCTATAATATTTGATTATCGTCGAATATAAGGATATCAGTAACTT
>JBGOYO010000451.1:0-2599 GCA_041479715.1 Anaerolineae bacterium | reverse complement strand
GGAAGGTGCGCTCGGCTGAACGCAGGTCCGGCAGGCTGAGCCCAACATCGGCCAGCACCACCCCCACCAGGGTCACCAGGGGCAAGTCGAGACCCTTGGCGATCATCTGCGTACCGATCAGCACATCCGCATGGTGGTTAACGAAGTGATTGAGGATAATATCGTGGGCACCCTTCTGGCGGGTAGTTTCCCAATCCCAGCGCAGGGTTCGGGCGTTGGGGAAGTGCAATTGCACCTCCGCTTCCACCTTTTCGGTACCAGTCCCATACTGCCTGATGCGGTCACTCCTGCATTGCGGGCAGGTGACAGGCATCTGACGCTTGTAGAAGCAGTAATGACATATGAGTGAATCTTCACCTGCAAGGGTGTTGGTTTTGGCACCTGCCACGTGATAGGTAAGCGGCAGATCACAGCGGGGACACTTCAAGATATAGCCACAGTCGCGGCAGAATATATAAGTGGCGCTGCCGCGCCGATTGAGGAATAGGATGGCTTGCTGTTCATGATTGAGCGTCTCCGCCAATGAAGCCTGCAGAGAGCGGCTGAAAATGGAGCGGTTGCCCGCTTGCAGCTCCGTGCGCATATCCACCACTTCCACCGGTGGGAGATCAATGAATTCAGTTTGTTCCCCGATTGGACGGTACTGCGAGCTGATCCCCAGCTTTTGCACTTGGCTCTCCACCGCCTGACGGTGCGCCAGGATGCGTTGAGGCAGGCTGAGGTAGTGCCATTCCCGTTCAGCAGCATGGTAGCGGCTGACGATATCAGGGGTGGCAGACCCCAGCACGCACACCGACCCGCTAAGCTGGGCATAGCTCACCGCCGCGTCGCGGGCGTGGTAATGAGGCTGCGTCTCGAATTGGTAGTAAGTATCATCGTGGAATTCGTCGACCACGATAAGCCCCAGGTTGCTGAAGGGTGTGAACAAGGCACTGCGCGGGCCGACAATGACCTTAATCTCTCCCTGGCGCGCTCTTCTCCAGGTGTCAAAACGCTCCCCTTGCGAAAGGCGTGAATGCATGCTCCCCACCACGCCAGGGAAGCGGCTGACGAAGCGGCGGATGGTCTGAGGGGTCAGGGCAATCTCCGGCACCAACACAATCGCCTGGCGTCCAAGCTTCAGGGTTGCCTCAACCGACCTCAAATATATCTCGGTCTTGCCCGAACCGGTCACCCCATGGAGCAAATATGGTTGAACGGGTTTCCCTGTTGCTGCCGCATGGATGCCACCCTGGATGGCCTCCCATGCCGCCGCCTGGTCACTGGTTAGCTCGGGGGGTTCGCTGGCCACAAATTCCATCCCCTCCAATGGGTCGCGCCACACTTCGGCTTCGCCCAGGCGAACCAGACCGCGCTTGTGCAAGGCCTGCAGGTCAGCCAGGCTGCCGCCGCTCTCGGCATACAGCCAGGATACATCGACCTTGCCAGGCTCGCGCATCAAAACACGCAGCATGGCTTGCCGCCGGGGTAAGGCTGCGCTTCCCACTCGGGCCACACTGGGCATGGCTGCCTCAGCCTGTTCTACTGAACCGATCAGCGCTGCCGTGCGCACGGTTTTAGGCTGGACGGCAGGGGCAGGCAACACGGTCTGAGAGCTTAGCAATCCCTGGTTAACCAACGACCTTACCGACGAGCGCCAGTCCACATGGCGGAAGGCGCTGTCCAGCTGACGCCCACGCAGAGGGCCGCGTTCATCGAGCAGCTTCAGGATACGGTTTTGGAGTGGGGTAAGGTGGTGAGTTACCGGGAAGATGGGGATGCTTTTCTGGTACAGCATATCGGCTTGCTGGGCTAGGCCCGGTGGGATCATGGCATCGATACAGGCTGCCAGGGGCGCCAGGGTCGATTCTGCTAGCTCACCCGCCAGCCTGATCTGTTGAGGGGTAAGGACTGCCAGCGGGTCAAGCAAGGATGTCACCGATTTGGTCTCGGGCACCTCGGGCTGATCGACAAAGCGGAACACCACGCCCTGCACTTGCTGCCGTCCGAACGGCACTTCAACCAGGTGACCCGGCTGCACCTGACCTTCTAGCTCGGGTGGCAGGTGGTAGTGAAAGGTGCCGCTCACCTGCGGCACGTTGACTGCGACTTCTACATAGGTGGTCATTTATTCGGGATGAGAATCGTTCAAACGCACCAGGCTCAATTGGGCGATGCGCAGCCCATCCATCGTTTCAACCTTCAGGCGGACCCCGCCCGACTCGATCTCGTCTCCAATCTCGGGTATGCGCCCGAGCTTGCCCAAGAAATATCCGGCGATGGTATCGTAATGCGGGTCGGTCAGGTTGAGCTCCAGCTGCTGGTTGACCGCTTCCATCAGGGTCAACCCGTCGATCAGCATGCTGCCATCCGGTTGGCTTTGGATCTCGGGGGTGGTCTCATCGAACTGGTCGCTGACTTCGCCGACGATCTCCTCCAACAGGTCTTCGAGCGTGACCAGCCCAGCAGTGCCGCCAAATTCATCCAGCACGATGGCAATGTGCTGGCGGTTGTGCCGGAATTGATGCAGCAGCTCATTCACAGGCAGGGTTTCGGGGATGTAGAGTGTCTCACGCGCCATCTCGCGGGCGGTGGTTTTCTGGCAGTCAGGCTGTTCCAT
>JBGOYO010000450.1:0-2599 GCA_041479715.1 Anaerolineae bacterium | reverse complement strand
GGCCGAATTTGCCCTCCACAACGCCTTGAGTTATATTGGGCGGCGAATATGTAGCGTTATCTCTTTCGAGAGTGATGGGACGGGTGTGCGGCAGAGACAAGATCTCCCGCGATTGATATTCATTTAACCAGGGCAGCTCATGCATGGTTTCGGGATACTCGATCATTAGATCGACCGTGCGGGTGCCCCTGCGTAAGCGCTTGAACGCTTCCAGGGTCTCATCCAACCATTTCGCCGGTCCAACCTGGTTGCGAAGGGTGCGTCCGGCCAACTCAACCGAGGTCAAATAATCATAAAAGGGTTCATCCTTGCTTGCGCCTCTACGTACACGTGCGAGCCACGTTGGCGCTGTGGCAATGGCTTTTTCGGCGGTGAGCAAGCGGAGGCGGTCAGGGTCCCATAAAAGGATAGTACGTAATCCACGACGCGCCAGCTCGAAATCCTTCTGCTCCCAGGCGTGCAAGACAAGGTCGACCTGGGCTTTCGGCTGCGCCAACGATTTTTCAAGCTTCCCACGCGTGCCGGGTAAAAGTTCTTCGATAGGATCGAAAAGGCTGTCCACAGCGGTATAACCTATGCCGGAATTGGGTGGGTAGGGTTCGATTTCTTTCCACTTCTTAATGATTTCTTCGCGGACGGTAGCAATGAGCTCTTCACTAGCCTGCCAATGAAAGCCCTGCTCTTCTTGACCGTTGCTACTGGTATCTACGTCCGCCGCACGCAGTCGTTTTTCGCCATTCCTCGTTACCTCTGCTTGTAGGGTGTAATAGAGGCGGGCAAAAGTTGTGTATAGCGAGATCGCTTCTGGTTCCAGACCCAGAGCAACCTTATGCACCTCCTGACTGATTTTTTCCCACCATTCCGGCCGTGGTTGGTCACCCAGATGGGCAAATAATTCCCACAGCGCAGCAGCCCAATCCCCCGCCACCCCGGCTGCCAGCGTGTTTGAGAAGGTAATTTTGGTCAATTCATCCGCATCCGCCGTTTGCCGAGCTACTTCCGCAATTTCGTTTAATAGCTGCCATTTATCGGAAGATGACGAGAGCAACCGGGCGGCATGTTGACAAATATTTTGAAACTCAACCAACCTATACTCGGAAGCCATCTGGTAGGCAGCTTTAAACATAAAATTGTTGGCACCAGAACCGTCCGGCATTTCACCATAAGCGACGAGCTGTTGCACCAGCTGTTCGTATTGAGCGATTTGTTCAAGTTCTGGCCTGGATAGACCGTACAGATCCGCTTCTTGTTGCCGCAGCGCCTGTAAATTCTCGGAATCAATCTCTTGAAGGGCGTCCAGTTTTTTCTTCAGGGGTAGGATGGCATCTTCATAGAGGTCACCAGAAGCTGAGCTCCCAGGCCATTCCAAACGAGTATACAGGTCATGGTTGGCTTCCAATATAAAACTGCCCATTTCCTGTATAAATTGGCGGAAGTCAGTAAGGGCGGAGAATTGTCGGTCTTTGGTAATGCCATCACTCTCCAGGTATTGGCTATTACCCCAATCGATGATTGTCAGGCGAACGCCTAAGGGATCCCAATAGAGATGATCCGGTTTGACATCGTTCCAGATCACGCCAGAGTGTGAGCCTTGTTCATTGCGGATTTCGGTGATATGGATCGTCTCAAGCAGTTTGAGCACACCTAACAGGATGCGGACTAACAGCTGTGCTGGAAATTCCTCAAACTGAGCCCATTGTTGAATTAAGAATGTCGATTCTGGGTTGTCAGTCAGAGCGGAGATGCTAGCCGGACCGAATTGAATGACCTGGTTGAGCAGCTTCAAGTTCAGCCCTTTGGCTTGGTCGATGATGATGAAGGTGGGTGCGCCCAAATCAAATTCAGAATTGTTCTGATCGACCAGGGAAGGAATGCTAAGATGGAGATCCTGGATCGTGTATGCGGCTCTTGCCAGCCCGCGCAAGATGCTACCTTCTTTTTTTATCTGGCTTGCCTGGCGCAGGACATCGCTGAAGAAGGTTCCTCTGCGAGGTCGCTTTACGATTGCGGGTTGGTGATCCAATAAAGATTCAACCAGGTAGACTTCACCGGCATCCCCTTCCCCTAATTTCATAATCAGGTTCCAGCTTTGCCGCTGACCCTGGAGGGCTTCGTTTGTTTCGGTTAGCATTTTCCTTCAACTCGGCCGGAAATGAGCATGGAGCCGCATCCCAGTGCGCGAATTATTCTTGGTGATGTTACGAAATATATAAGAAATAAGTTCCAGAATTATAAGTGATTAACTACGGTATTTTTCATTAGAAAGTGTGTGTTCACTCTTAGGTTTCGGGCCGGCTTCTAGGATTTCATTTATACGAGTAATCATTGCATGAACTTATACCTGAAAATTATCCACGTATGGATGAAAAATGTTAGCTATAAAATCCTCCCAGCCTAGTACTACCTGCAGAACGACGTGTGTACTCCGTGTATATGGTTTAAAGTCCAGCAACTATAATCTAAAATTTAATTTAAAGAAGAGCTGGGGTAAAAATCCCAATAGTTGCATCAGGTCATAAAAAGGGGTTAGCCTGTCAAGTCAAAAGATAATGTTACCGAAGAGGGTTAGTTGACGGAATTCCTGAAAAGGATTACAATT
>JBGOYO010000449.1:0-2604 GCA_041479715.1 Anaerolineae bacterium | reverse complement strand
TATTATTCAGAAGAAGAACTGGATGCACTGGTCATGCGCATCCTCGGCCAGGGTGACTGACCGACAGCTTATGCTCGTCATTTACAACGCCGATCTCCATACCTTTGAACCCAGACAACCTAGCGCTTCGGCCATTGCCATTGATTTCGGGCGGGTCATTGCGGTCGGCACGGACGATGAAATCCTGTCATCGTTCGTGACTACCAACAAGCTCAATGCGGATGGTCACACAATCATCCCAGGGCTGACCGACGCACACATCCACCTGGAAGATTTCGCATTAAGCCTGTGGAAAGTCGACTGTGAGACTCCCTCACGGGAAGAATGCCTGCAACGCTTCGCAGCACGGGTGATCACTGCCTCACCCGGAGAATGGGTGCTGGGGCATGGGTGGAACCAGAATAACTGGGCAGAAGGTTATGGCACAGCAGAACTATTGGATGGTATCGCTCCAAACAACCCCGTCTACCTGACGCATAAATCACTACACTGCGCATGGGCAAATACTGCTGCGTTGCACCTGGCCGGTATCACGCGTGATACGCCTGACCCTGAAGGAGGCCGGATAGGGCGCCATTCCAACGGCGAGCCGGATGGAATCCTATTCGAATCAGCCATGGGGATACTCGATCAGGTTATCCCTGCACCAAGTTCCGAGCAGGTGGTCAACGCCTTCCAGGCAGCCATCCCCCTGCTCTGGCGGATGGGTCTCACCGGGATACATGACTTCGACGGCAGCCGCTGCTTTTCAGCCTTAGAGGTGCTCCAGCAGAGCAAACAGCTCAGGCTGCGTGTGCTTAAACATTTACATCTGGATGATTTGCCTCACGCAATTGAGATTGGGTTGCGGTCCGGTTTCGGCGATGACCTGCTACGGATTGGAGCATTAAAACTATTTTCTGATGGCGCTCTTGGACCGCACACCGCTGCCATGTTGGCGCCCTATAAGGATGACCCTGCCAACAGCGGTAGCTTGCTGCTCGATGCTGAAGCTGTTTTTGAGCATGGGAGGGTGGCCGTTGAAAATGGCATCAACCTGGCAGTCCACGCCATCGGCGACCGCGCCAATCGCGAGGTCCTCGCTGGCTATGCGAAACTCAGGGAATATGAACGAACTCTGCCAACTGTCTCAGCCAAGCCAATGCGCCACAGGATTGAACACGTCCAGGTGATCGATCCGGCTGACCTGCCCGAATTCTCCAAATTGAACCTGATCGCCTCTATGCAGCCGATCCACGCCACGTCGGATATGCTGATGGCTGACCGTTTTTGGGGCAAGCGCTCAGGTTATGCATATGCATGGCGGAGCCTTTTATCCAGCCATACAACCCTGGCATTTGGTTCAGATGCACCGGTCGAATCGCCCAATCCCTTTTGGGGCATTTATGCCGCGGTCACGCGCAGGCGGGCGGATGGCTCGCCATCGCTTGAAGGTTGGTACCCAGAACAACGCTTGAGCGTCGAAGAAGCCTTACAAGCATATACAACCGGCCCTGCCTTTGCAGCTGGAATGGAAGACCGATTGGGGATATTCAAGCCAGGTTACCTGGCAGACTTATTGATTTTAGATGAAAACCCGTTCACCTGCACGCCAGAAGAACTCTTGAACATTCACCCCCTAGCGACTATGGTCGGTGGAGAGTGGGTATTCACCACATTGGAATAAAAAAACGCTGGGAAAAACATCCAGCGCTCATATCAGCAAGTTATTATCTGTTATGGCAGGCTGCCCATGGTGAGCGGCTCGGTCCGAACGAGATCAGCCACGACCACCAGGCGGTTCAAGTAGGTATGCGAATTCTGGTCCCAATTTACACACGTGATCAATGAAATCTGGGGGTTATCGGTGGGCAGGGTCACCGACATGTCACTATCATCGGTCACTATGCTATCACGCACCTGGTAGGTGTATATATTTTTTTCAGTATAAATAAGCACCACCTCACCCTTGGGCAGCTCATCCAGGTGACGAAACGGGCCATCTCCCATGCCAGCCACAGTGACGTGACCAGCCAGGCCGGTATTGCTCCCCAGTCCAGGCCAGGAAGTGTTACCCATCCAGGCTACTTCCTGCTGTAATCCGCTGATCAACCAGGTCATTCCGTCATAAGGCACGTATTTGACCACTGTATCCAGATTAAGCAGAGGGATAACGATTCGAGTAATGTCACTGGTGTCAGGCTCAGGTTCACCTGGCTGAGGGGTGACGGTGATCACTGGGGTTGGGACAGGGTAATCGGGAAGAGTCACGAGGGGGATGATATTATCCGGCGTGGAAAATGCGGACGCCGGCAAATGGGCGAGGATGGTCGCAGACGGTGCAGCAGACTGGGCTTCTGCGGAGGTGGGTGTCTGGGCATGTAACTGGGCCACTCGGTTTGAACCGAAAGCACCGGAAGCGGTGACTGCGACCACAAACCCGACCAGGAATAGGATGGAGCCACCCACCGTCATCCACAACCTGTTCGGTTGGAGGCGAGCTTTTGCCCAGAATACTACAAGTAACAGCAAAATCCCGCCGGCAATCATGAGCAATGCCCCCGGGATCATCGACGCGGGCGTGATGCTGGCTTCCCGCCAGTTCAACGGCAGCTCGCCGGTGCC
>JBGOYO010000448.1:0-2608 GCA_041479715.1 Anaerolineae bacterium | reverse complement strand
GTGCGGCCTGACCTGGAGAGTATTCCCGACCTGCCCATGCCTGGTGGAGTTGAGGTGCGAGCAGTGGAACCAGATCATATGCGGCTGATCTGGGAAGCGTCGAATGAAGCCTTTCGCGACCATTGGGGATATATCCCCGACCCGTGGGAAGAGTACGAGCAGGTGATGGACGACCCGGATTTTGACCCCAGCTTGTGGCGAGTGGCCTGGCAGGGGGACCAGATTGCCGGGATGGTGTTGAGCTTTATCAACAAGGATGAAAATGCGATGTATGGGCGCAAGCGGGGCTATACGGAAAATATCTGCGTTCGCAGGCCATGGAGGCACAAGGGGCTGGCGAAAGCGTTAATCGCACAAAGCTTAATGGCACTCAAGGAGCGGGGAATGACCGAGGCGGGGTTGGGCGTGGATGCGGAGAATATTTCGGGAGCATTGCACCTGTATGAGTTTATGGGATATCAGGTGGTGAAGAGGAGTGCGGTGTATCGGAAAGAGATGGGAGAGTAATTTGGAACGCGAAGGGCACGAAAAGAGCGGTAAACACGAAACCACCAGGGATGGAAACTCTGCCCTGGTGTTTTTAGTTATATTTTAATTATGGAATAGCTTCTCGCCAGCGCGGATGGGGACTTTAACGTGGTTTTCAAAGGGCGTCAGAGGACAGGACCAGTAATCGTTATAAGCGCAGTAGGGGTTGTAAGCGAGGTTGAAGTCGACATTGAAGCGATTGTCACCGATGGGCTGAGGGTCCAGGTAACGCCCGGCAGGGTAAGTCTCTTCGCTGGCCAGGCTGTCCACGAAGGGCAGGAAAAAGCCATCATCACTGTGGTAGATGGTTAGCTCAACAGACTGACCATCAATCGCGAATTCAAACCTGCCATAGCGCTCGTACTCCTGGATATCTCCCGTAGTAGTCTGCATCTTGATATGCTGTTTATCCGGGAATTCCTCTACGGTGACCTCGAGGCTTAATTCGGGGTTGGGGGGAAAGTATTTAAGACCCTTGAAGTCCTTTTTTTGCCCAGGTGTGAGTGGGCTTTGACCATCCTGGCCGAAAAATTCGTCTTTCATCTTACGGAAGTCTTCCAAAGCGGTCATGATTTCATTTCCTCTCTGAACTTTAGATGCTGAAATATCAAAATCGGTGGCAGACGCAGGTTATTAATTCATTAATTTGAAGAACCAAAATAACCCCTTATAATGATGCACGAGGGATTTATCAAGAGAAGTATTTGCGTTTAGATTTTAAAGCGAGCTTCGGGCCGGGTGACGCCTCACCCAGGTAGGGCAATTGGACCGAGAATGGAGGAAAAATATGCCTCGTGATCTGCCCATTGGAAATGGCAGCTTATTGTTTGCCTTCGACCAGAATTATCAAATCCGCGACTTATATTGGCCGCATGTTGGGCAGGAAAACCATTCACTAGGGCACCCCTTCCGCACGGGGGTGTGGGTGGAAGGGCAATTATGCTGGTTCGATGATGGGAAGTGGGTGAAGTCATTGAAATACCAGCCTGAAACCCTGGTCAGTGAGGTGCGATTGGAACACCCTGAGCTGAAGGTTGCGATCCAATCAGCGGATATGGTGGATTTCCACGAGGACCTGTTCATCCGGAGGATGGAGGTCGCCAACCTGGACTCAAGGGAGCGCGAGATCAGGCTGTTCTTCCACCATGATTTCCACATCGCAGGCAACGATATCGGGGATACGGCCTATTATGAGCCGGAACGCAGGGCGATCTTCCACTACTACAAGGATAAATACTGGTTTATGATCAACGGGGCGGTGCTGATCGGCGAAGGCGAGCCTGGACCGGGATGGGAGCCTTCGGAGGATACGTTCCCGGGATTGGTCTGGGGGTGCACCAATGGGCATGTGGATTAAAGGAAATCCGCAACTTGCAGGGCACCTGGCGGGATGCAGAGGATGGTCAGCTAGAGGGTGGTGTAGTGGCGCATGGATCGGTCGATTCGACCATTGGATTCAACCTGCAGATCAAGGCGGGCGAAAAGCGGATGCTTTACTATTGGATGGCAGTAGGGTCAAATTTTGAAGGCGTAACCACGCTCAACCGGATGGTGCGCCAGCGAGGTCCAGAATCGTTCATCAACCGGACGGAGGCTTTCTGGCGGTTGTGGCTGCGGGTGCACCTGCCCGAGATGGATGGATTCCCACAACCGGTACAGGACGAGTATGTGCGCAGCCTGTTGACCATCCGCACCCAAATTGACGATAGCGGGGCGATCATTGCAGCCAATGATTCAGATATCTCGACTGATGTACGCGATACCTACAGCTACATGTGGTCACGGGATGGCTCGCTGGTGGCAGAGGCGCTGAACAAGGCTGGCTACCTGGACCTGCCGCGGGCATTTTTCCAATTCTGCGATCGAGTGCATAGCCGTGAAGGTTACCTGCTGCACAAGTACAATCCGGATGGGTCGCTGGCTTCCAGCTGGCTGCCCTGGGCGGTGGATGGCGAAAAGCATTTACCCATCCAGGAAGATGAGACTGCCCTGGTGTTATGGGCCTTGTGGGAGCATTTCTCGCGCCATGGGGATGTCTATTTTATCAAACCGCTGTACAGGTCGATGATCTGCCCGCTGG
>JBGOYO010000447.1:0-2615 GCA_041479715.1 Anaerolineae bacterium | reverse complement strand
GGTCTGCGCTGTTTAGGGATCGGCGGCACTGCCACAGGCACCGGCTTGAATGCTCACCCGGAATATGCCGCCCGTATGGTGCGGCGGATTTCAGAGCTTACCGGCCTCAGCTTATCTGGCTCGGATAACCTGTTCGAATCAATGCAGTCGATGGCGGATGCCGCCAGCTTCTCTAGCTCAATGCGCACATTGGCGATCACCCTCACCCGCATTGCCAATGATTTCCGCCTGCTGGCCTCCGGTCCGTCCACCGGCCTGGATGAGCTTCTCCTTCCCGCGATGCAACCCGGCTCAAGCATCATGCCGGGCAAAGTGAACCCGGTGATGGCTGAGATGCTGAACATGGCCATGTTCCACATCCAGGGCTGTGACCTGACTGTATCGCTCGCTTCGCAAGCCGGTCAGCTCGAGCTGAACGTGATGATGCCGATCATCGCCCACAACCTGTTTGAGATGATGCAGGTGATGATTGGGTCGATCACAGCGTTTACCCAAAAATGTGTGCTGGGCTTAGAGGCGAACAGAGACAAGGCCGAAGGCTGGCTGGCGCGCAATGCCATCGTCGCTACAGCGCTCAACCCCCTGATTGGATATGCAGCCAGCGCTGTGTTGGTAAAGGAGGCGCTAAAGCGTAACATCACCATTCACGAAGTGGCGCTCGAAATGGCTGCCGAAGGCAAACTGCACCACCTGAATGAAGAACGCCTGGTGAGCACCGAAGAGATTGACAATGCGCTCTCGGACCTGAAGCACCTAACGTATGGTGGTATTGTCGGTAATTGAAAGCGGAATTTTTGTTGGACTAGACGACCCCTGCCTGGCGCAGCTCAGCTACAGAGTTTTCATCCATCCCCAATAATTCATGCAGGATCTGTGAGCTGTGCTCGCCCAGCATAGGTGGTGCCAGGCGTACTACTGGCGGTGCGGTGGGGATTTTCAGCGGCGAGGCCACCATTTTTATTGACCCTGCAGTAGGATGCTCGACCTCGATCACCATATCGCGTGCAAGCACTTGGGGGTCATTCATCACTTGGTCGATCGAGTTGATCGGTCCACATGGTATTCCAATACTCCCCAAAATCGGTATCCAATTCTCAATCTCAGACTGTGCGAAAAGGTCTGCTAATAATGGGATCAAGTCGCCCCGGTTCCTCACCCGGTCGGCATTGGTGATAAATCTTGGATCTTCCGCCCATTCCACCCGGCCGGCTTTTTGACAGAACTGCCGCCATTGGCTGTCGTTGCCAATCGCCAGGGCAAAGTAGCCATCGCGGGCTTTAAACGTCTGGTATGGGACGATATTGGGGTGGGCGTTGCCATATCGCCGGGGTTTTTCTCCAGAGACCAGGTAATTGCTGCCCACATTTGCCAGCCAGGCGAGCTGTGCATCGAGCAGCGAGATATCAATTCTTTGCCCTCTCCCGCTGCGTTGATGATCGAATAGGGCTGCTAAGATCGCATTGCAGGCAAATAGACCGGCGGTGATATCCGCAATCGCCACCCCCACCTTATATGGCTCTCCCTGCTCAGGCCCGGTGATGCTCATCACCCCGCCCTGTGCCTGGATGATGAAATCGTAACCCGGCAGATGCCGATACGGTCCTGTATATCCATACCCGGTGATAGTGCAGTAGATCAACCCGGGATGGATCTCCTGCAAGGCGTCATAACTCAAACCCCATTTTTCCAGTGTGCCTACGCGGAAATTCTCCAGCAGAATATCACTTTGCCGGATGAGCTCCCGCAGGATCTGGAGACCCCGTTCGGATTTAAGATTGAGCGTCAGGCTACGTTTATTGCGGTTCACGCACAAAAAATAGGCAGACTCTCCACTCTGCGCGAAAGGCGGACCCCAGTGACGGGTGTCATCACCCAACCCGGGGGCTTCTATCTTAATGATGTCCGCCCCCAAATCGCCCAACATCATCGTGCAATATGGACCCGCCAGCACCCGGCTGAGGTCCAAAACACGCACGCCTTCCAGAAGGGCATGATATTCGCTGTTCATCGGGTCAATAGCGCAACAATGCCCCAATATTGGTAAATCCGTCCACCTTATGCTCGTGCTGTAGCACTTCCACTTCGCCGCCTGCCTTCATCACACTGTGTACCGCCATCTCGACCGCATCCGGGATGCGCTCAAATGTCGAACCGCAGAACTGGCATGTGGGCAGCTCGATGGCGGTGATATACCCGCATCCATTACAACGATAGCCTGGTTCTTGATATCCATCCTGGATAACCAACGTTTGCACGCGTCCATCATGGACCGCCCCGAGAGTTTCATCCAGGTTGAGCACACCTTTCTGTTCCTTGGCAGCCCCGGTCACCAACTTCTTCAGCACCTGTTCTTCCTTGCGGAATTCGGCTTCTTTGCCGATTTGCATCGACTTCTCAAGCACGTCTACATTACTGGCGGTCATGCTCATCGGGAAGGTGCCCACGATCAGACTTTGCCAGCTTTTCGAAAGCTGGCTGCGCAGGAAGGCGATATTTTCTTCGGTTCCTCCAATTAGAATCCTGCGTACGTTATTTTCAGTGAAGAAATGACCAGCGAATTCAGCCACATCACGGATATTCCGCCCGGCGAGCTCATCTTCGTAGTTGGTCTGGCC
>JBGOYO010000446.1:0-2617 GCA_041479715.1 Anaerolineae bacterium | reverse complement strand
GGAGTATTCCCCGGAAGCCGAGCGCAAGATCGAGCTCTATAACCGGCTGGGCTTCAACAAGCTCCCATTATGCATGGCCAAGACGCACCTCAGCCTGAGCCATGACCCCGCCTTGAAAGGCGTGCCGAAAGGGTATAAGATTCCGATCCGCGACATCCGCGCTTCGGTGGGAGCCGGCTTCCTGTACCCGCTGCTGGGCGAGATGCGCACCATGCCCGGTCTGCCCACCCGACCCGTTTTCTACGACGTAGACCTGGACCTGGAAACAGGAAGAGTGTTGGGACTGTTCTAACCTAATTAATATAGCTGAAGTGGGCGGTGCCTCCACCGCCCACTTTTTATTTATGCTTGTATATCAGGGATGAAGGATTAATGAGGAAAGTAAATTGATTGTTCTGGAGAGATACGGATGGTGATTAAGGCTGTAAGGGTTCTCTATTTGCGCGCGATCATTGACAGAACCATGGCCAGGACGACCATGACGCCGATCACGCCCATCACAATCTGCTGGGTGCGGAGACTACGCTGCTGACTCTTAGAAACTTCTTTCTTTTTTGCCATGACATGCTCCTAACTCGGTGGTTCTATTTATTGGGCTAATTATAAAACAATATACACCGAAATGACTGAAGAGTTCATTAATCCAATATATGGAGGGTAACAACTCTATTCCTCTTATTTAGTGACACGAATTGCATCTGAGGGTCGTAGATATCCCATCTGCCCAAATTCATCCTAAAGATTCTTTCACTGCCAGGGCTAATTTCTCATTCATGCCCTTAACCGCCTTGATATCTTCCACCGATGCCTCGCGGATGGCCTCGATGTCGCCAAAGTGAGCCAGCAGGGCTTTGCGGCGGGTGGGACCGATCCCGGGTATTGAATCCAGGACGGATACCACTCCGGCTTTATCCCGCCGGCTGCGGTGGGCGGTGATGGCGAAGCGGTGGGCTTCGTCGCGCACGCGCTGGATGAGGTATAACGCCTGGGAGTGGCGCGGCAGCATGATCGGTTCAGATTTCTCGGGTACGAACAGCTCCTCGTTCTGCTTCGCTAATCCGGTGACGAAGAACTTGCCGGTGAGCTCGAACTCTTCCAGCACCTTGACTGCCCGGCTGAGCTGCCCCTTGCCACCGTCGACGATCAACAGGTCGGGCAGGATGGCGAAGGCCGGATCGGGCTTTTCACCCGGGGCTTCGGCCAGTTCCTGGGCGGCTTTCCAGCGGTTGAAGCGTCGGGTGAGCACTTCCTCCATGCTGGCGAAATCATCCGGGCCCACCACACTGCGGATATTGAAGCGGCGGTACAGGTTCTTCTTGGGCACACCCTGGCCGAAGACCACCATGCTGCCCACTGCTGCCGTTCCCTGGGTGTTCGAGATGTCGTAGCATTCGATGCGGTTGGGGACGACGCTAAGGTTGAGGGCAGTCTTGAGCTCTGCCAGCGACTGTTCCTGGCGATGGGTATCGGCGTGCCACTGGGCTTCCAATGCTTCCAGGGTGGCGCTGGCGTTCTCTGCCGCCATCTGGATCAGCTCTTGCTGCGGACCTTCCCGCGGGATCCTGAGTTCCACCTTTTTCCCGCCGCGTTTGGTGTTCAGCCACTCGCGGATGATGCGCATCTCCTCGATCTCTTGCGGCAGCAGCACCTGGTCTGGGACGGAGGGCGACTGGCTGTAGAATTGGGTGAGGAAGTCGCTGATCACCTCTTTATCCGGGGTTTCTTCTGCCCCTTCCATCAGGAAATATTCGCGCCCGATCAGCTTGCCGTTGCGGATGAAGAACACCTGCAGGCAGGCTTCTCCATCGGTGCGCGCCATGGCGATCACATCCGAGTCGATGTACTCGCTGGAGACCACCTTCTGCTTCTCCACCACCCTCTCGATGGATTGGATTTGATTACGCAGGGTGGCGGCACGCTCGAACAGCAGCTGTTCGGCCGCCTGGTCCATCTCGACCCGCAGGCGTGAGACGATTGGCTCGGTGTGCCCTTCGAGGAACTGCCCCAGGTCGTCGATCATCTGCCGGTATCCTGATTGGTCGATTTTCCCGATGCAGGGAGCGCAGCACAGCTTGATATCATAATACAGGCAGGCGCGTTCGTCCTTGCCGGTAATCACCCGGTCGCAGGTCAGGTATGGGAAGATGTGGCGCAGCACGTCCAGGGTCTGGTGCACCGCCCACACGCTGGTGTAAGGTCCGTAGTAACGCGAGCCATCCTGCACCATCTGGCGTGTAACCGTCAGTTTTGGGAAGGGGTCATTCCAGTGCACCTTGATGTAGGGGTAGCTCTTGTCGTCCACCAGCCTGACGTTGTAATGTGGGCGGTATTTCTTGATCAGGTTCATCTCGAGGATCAACGCCTCGAGCTCCGAACCGACCACGATCCACTCGATCTCGACGATGTGGCTTACCAGCTTGCGCGTCTTGCGGTCTTCCTGGGCGCTGGAGTGGAAATACGAGCGTAGGCGGTTGCGCAGGTTCACCGCCTTGCCCACGTAGATTACCTTGCCATCGGCATCCTTCATCAGGTAGCAGCCGGGCTTGAGTGGGGCGGTTGTTAATATTCCCTGGATATGTTCAGAAATCTCCATCGGGCTTCGATTTTATCACTGTTG
>JBGOYO010000445.1:0-2624 GCA_041479715.1 Anaerolineae bacterium | reverse complement strand
GTAATGATCGTGACGGCCTTCCAGGGAAAGCCTTTGACAGAAGTTAAAGGCTGGCTGGATCTGGCGATCCCTGTCCTTGCCATCATCGGCCTGGGCGCATCCATATACCTTACCTACGTCGAGGTGACCCATACAAATGCCATCTGTGGTCCGGTGGGCGATTGTAACGCAGTCCAAAGCAGCCCGTACGCCAAACTGTTCGGTTTAATCCCCATCGGCTTGGTGGGTGCGCTGGGATATATCGCCATTCTGGTGACGTGGTTATGGCGACACATTCGTAGCGATGCGTTTTCAAAGGTTGCCGGACCGATCATGTTTGCCATGGCGCTGTTTGGAACCCTATTCTCCATCTACCTGACCTACCTTGAGCTGTTTGTAATCCATGCAGTCTGCATCTGGTGCCTGTCTTCGGCGGTCATCATCACCGCACTATTGCTGCTCAGCCTGCCCTTCGTCACACAATGGCTGGCGATTTCAGACGATGAGGAGTAGCTGATTGAGTGAAGTCAGCATGACGAGGCAGTTCAATATAAGGGATACTTTTGCCTCGTTAAAATATCCCAATTATCGCTTGTGGTTTGTTGGGCAGCTTGCCTCACTGGTGGGTACCTGGACGCAAACTGCTGCTCAGGGATACCTGATCTACCAGCTAACCAAATCACCAGCTTACCTGGGTTATGCCAGCTTTGCCAACGGTGTTCCGACCTGGTTCTTCACCCTGTATGCAGGTGCGATAGCCGACCGGATGTCCAGGCGCACGTTGATGGTCATCACTCAAACTTCGATGATGATCCTGGCTTTCATCCTGGCGATTTTGACCTTCACCCACACCGTTCAATGGTGGCACATCTTGATCCTGTCATTCCTGCTGGGTGTCAGCAACGCCTTCGATGCGCCGGCCCGGCAGTCATTCGTTTTGGAAATGGTCGACCGTGAAGACCTGACTAATGCCATCGCCTTAAACTCGACCATGTTTAACCTGGCAATGGTCCTGGGGCCGGCACTCGGGGGGTTGATCTATTATGCAGTCGGGCCGGGTTGGTGTTTTACCATCAATGGCATATCCTTTATTGCAGTGATCATCGCGCTGCTCCTGATGAAGTTAAAGCCTTTTGTGGCGGTCAACAGCAATAGTAGCACCATGAGCGACATGAAGGCGGGGTTGAGCTATGTGAGGCACCATCCCGCAGTAAGGTTGATGATCTCCAACCTTTTTATCACCACCTTATTCGGATTGGGTATCGTGACGCTGATCCCTGCTTGGTCTGTGACCGTATTGAGCGGTGATGCGAAGACGAACGGCTTCTTGCTGGCGGCACGTGGAATTGGGTCGCTGATTGCGGCGTTAACCATAGCCGCATTGGGGAGATTCCGCTCAAGGGGTAAAGTATGGACGGTTAATAGTGTTCTTCTACCCATCTCGATGATTTTTTTCGCCTTTATGACCTGGCTGATCCCTTCGTTAATCGCCATAGCTGCCATGGGTTTTACCTTCATGATGATTGTCAACCTTTCCAACGCCATGGTGCAGACCCGGATCACAGATGAAATGCGCGGCCGAGTGATGGGCGTGTACACATTTTTCTTCTTCGGCGCCTTTCCCATCGGCTCACTGATCGCAGGTTGGTCCGCAGATGCCATTGGAGAGCCATTAACTGTGATGATTAGCGCAGCAGTTTTATTGGTATTCGCAGTGTGGGTAATCTGGCGCCAGCCGGCGATGCGTGCAATGGAATAAGGCTGTCAGAATAAGCTTCCTGGGGGTAAGCAAGCCTATATTTGAGAATTATTATCGTAATGATGACTGGTAATTGACGAAGCCATGGGGAGATGGTAAAATTTCAACTCTTTCCGCCCCCATTGTCTAGTGGCCCAGGACGTGGCCCTCTCAAGGCCAAAACACGAGTTCGAACCTCGTTGGGGGCATAAAATATCATCCTTAGGTTCCAGATAATACACCCACGCTGAGGGTGTATTTTTTTATCGTCTCACTCAAGAAAATTAATGGGGTCGACCCAAGGAAGCTAGATAGCTATCTATTTCACAAGGGAATTAGTCTAAAATTTCTCCACGGCCTGCAATTGCACCGGCGGATAGATTTGGCCTGCCACCGGGGGCATGGGGTTATAAACCCAATCCACCTTAACAGTGCCGGCTTTAACCCCCGCCATACGGCGCATTCCCAGATATTTTCCACGTAGCAGCACATCTTCCATTGTAAGCGCCATGCTGAAGACCGCCACATTTGCGCCGGTCGGGATCGCGTTCAACTCATCGGTGTACACGGAGGTCGAAAACAGGATGTGCTGCCCATCCAGGCTCTGGGCTTGGATGGCGGGGATAATGATTGGGTAGCCATCCGCATCAACCCAGGCGATAAATTTCAGGTTATCCAATTTATCCAGGAAGGAGCGTGTCCAGGGATTGAGCACCTGCTCTTTACCGGGCTTGCGGCTCAGAGCACGTGCCAGCATGGTTTGAACAGCCGCAAAGATGATGCGGTTCATGGGCAAGGGTTGTTCACCCATGTGGGAGAGTAGATCAAGGTAGTAAACTGTGTGAATGCCAAAATAGGCATTGTAACGGAACATCGGCACATTATTGTAGTAATCATATTCCGCGCC
>JBGOYO010000444.1:0-2627 GCA_041479715.1 Anaerolineae bacterium | reverse complement strand
TCTGCATACACCCGGTCACTCCGATGATAGTGTCTCTCTGCTGCTCGACGACGGTTCGGTTTTCACCGGCGACCTGACCCCGTATGAGCTCGCCTGGGGGGAGGCTGCTGAAACCGTCAAGGCAAGCTGGCGACTGCTGATGGATAAAGGTGCCAGGCAAATATATCCCGGGCATGGGCCTGATAGGCTAATAGCTATCTGATCAGCCTGGGATACAAAAAAGTGTATTCAGTAATGACGTAATCCAATGATCGAATTTTGAAGTAATTGACAAGCGAACGAAATGTAGATACAATGTAATTACATCGTGGAGATATTTTTATGAGCACAACCATCCGTTCAAAAGTAGTGAAGATCGGTAATTCGCGCGGCATTCGCATCCCGCGAACGATGCTGGAGCAGGCAGGTTTATTGAATGATGTGGAAATGAGTGTCGAAGGAAATAATCTCATCATCCATCCTGCCCATTCTCCTCGCCAGGGATGGGAGGCCCGATTTAAAACAATGGCCGAGCATGGCGATGATTCTTTGATTGATCTCCCAGCCTCCACGCAATGGGATCAGGATGAGTGGGAATGGTAGTACATCGCTTCGATGTCTATCTGGTGAACCTGGATCCCACCATTGGGTTAGAGATCCAAAAAACTCGCCCCTGCCTGATCATTTCTCCGGATGAGATGAATAAACATATCGCGACAGTAATCATCGCCCCAATGACGACGAAAGGGCGGGATTATCCAACCCGGGTCAGCTGCAAGTTTGAGGGGAAAGAAGGCCAAATCGTGTTGGATCAAATTCGGACGGTAGATAAGCTAAGGTTGGTTAAACGGCTGGGGAAAATTAATGCCAGCACGCAGAAAGATGTATTACTAGTTTTGTCAGAAATGTTCGCTGAGTAATTGAGCTCTTGCCATAATATAAATCTAATTTGGATTTATCGGTCAGGCGATCACGGTCTCTCTCCCTGGATGATCAATCCTCTTCATTTCCTCATTGACATTATTACGTAATACTGTTATAATAGTTATATTCACAAGGCTTGGAGCATAATATGGAGCTGGCATACCGACCATGACAACTGAAGAATTATTAATCCATGATTTGGCTGAACGCGCTGGAATATCCGTCCGGACCATACGCTACTACATCGAAGAAGGGCTTTTACCTCAACCCAGCTATCAGGGCAAGTATTCATACTATGACCTGAATTACCTCGACCGCTTGGAGCTTATACGCAGGCTCAAGGAATCCTATCTACCCCTGCGCGAAATCCGGGAGATCATGACCTCGCTCAGCGATGACGAAGTACGCCAGAAACTCAAGGAGCAGCCAGGCACCAGCCCAAAATGGTTAGATGCTTCAATACCTGCCCCACAAGCGGGGAAACCCGGAGAAAATGCTCTACGCTACATCAGCCGCCTGATGGATGATCAGACGAGATATAAGACCAAAGGAACTGGTGACAAAGCCAACGCTACCTTTACCGGCCAAAATGATATCTTGATCCAATCAAAGGTCAGCTCACCTGATGCATCGTCTGCATACTCAGACCAAGAGACCTGGCAGCGCATCACCCTTGCACCGGGGGTTGAGCTCCATCTTCTTCACCCCTTGGACCCATCTACCCAAAGCCGGGTTCAGCAGGTGATCAACTTCGCAAAAAGAATGTTTTCTACACAAGCTCAAGGAGGGCACAAATGAACCAAGCAACGCTCAAAATCCAATTAAATATAGATAAACAACTCGTTTCGAAAGAATCAAGCACCCAGCGCATTCTCGAAATCCGCGTGCAGGCACCAGCATCCGAAAATGAAAACAACAGACCCAAGATCAACCTTGCATTGGTATTGGACCGCAGCGGTTCGATGGCAGGTGAAAAACTCGAGTATGTTAAAGTAGCTGCCCGGCATGTACTCGACCAGCTGCAGAAACAGGACCAGGCAGCCGTGGTCGTGTATGACGATCAGGTGAAGGTTTTATCCCACAGCATCCACGTCACCAACGGGAACCGCTTTGAGTTGAAGCAGTTAATCACAGGCATCGAAGTGGGTGGCTCAACCAATCTCTGTGATGGCTGGCTGACCGGCTGCAAGGAGATCGCCGCAGCAGCCCAGGAAGATACAATCAACCGCACCATGCTGCTCACCGATGGGCTTGCCAACGTCGGCGTGACCGATCTGGAAATCCTCGCCCAACATGCTTTTGAGCTGTATAAGGATGATGTCTCAACCTCTACGTTTGGAGTCGGGTATGGTTTTAATGAGCACCTGCTCGAAGCAATGGCTAACAAGGGTGGTGGAAATTTTCATTATATCGAGCGACCAGACGAGGTATCCCAAATTTTCCTGAAGGAGTTCGATCAGCTCATTGGGATTAAAGCCCGCAAGGTCGAGATCAAGCTTGATCTTCCAACATCCATCAAGTGGCAGGTACTGGGTGGATGGGCGACTGAATATAAAAATGGATGTTTGCAGATTTATATCGGAGATATGCTGACTGGCAAAACACAGGATATCTACATCAAAATGCAAATTCCCGCGATTGCAAATGCCACTGATTTGGTTTTTCCTGCCAAAGTGTTCGGCCAGGGAGAACCTGGGCAGCTGTATGAAGATCAGACCAAGTTG
>JBGOYO010000443.1:0-2640 GCA_041479715.1 Anaerolineae bacterium | reverse complement strand
GATCAACTTTCACAATCCTGTTTGTGACAGGCTTGCTGGTGATTGCGTTCGTTAGCGGGAGCGTATTCGCACAAGGAGATATATCAAGCAGCAATAGTGGCAGCGCGGTCTCAGAACCATCCTATTCCAGGGTAGAAGCGGCGCCTGGCAACCCTGCGACGGATGGTACGGCGATGGCATCTAGCGCGAGCGATGGTAAATCTGTTAATCATACGGCCGCGTATGTGGATGAAAGTGCGTTTCAGATCAGTTTACCAGGCACGAGCAGCTCATTAAATGCACAATCCGACGTTCCGAATGGTGGGGCGATTAAATTTGAACCACTCGTAGCAGTGGAGAATGAAAATCCAAACGCTCCCACATGGAACAGCACCCTGCGCTTTGTTGGAAGTACATTAAAACCTCGCGCGAATAATGTCGACTATACATCAAGTGGCAGTGGAGGTTGCGTCTACGTTACGGGTGGTGATAGCTCCACCGTATGGAATTTACCCCTGGCGTTACCCAGTGGATCAAAGGTGGAGTGGCTACGCATGTATTACTACGATAATGATCCCGCTCCCGCACATGATACAACTGGCTGGTTCACCAAGTATGATCTTTATGGCGGGCTTGTCCAGGAGTGGTCGATCACTTCTTCCGATGGTGGTAACGGGTATAAGGATGTCTTAATAACCCCGACCCAAACGATTGACTATGGTCAGTATTCTTATGTGATTAACTGGCGTCCCAACGCTTCCGGCTCGAATTTGCAGCTATGCGGCTTTCGTATTTTCTACACTGTGATGGGCTTTAATTTTATTCCGTGGATAAGCAAGCATTAGGATATTCTGGCTGAAATCCTGCCGCTCCAGACCATCCTGACATCGTTATTGTAAAGCCAGGATGGATGAAAAACTGAATATCATTGTAGTGCAAACACCTGTAACAATAAGACCTCACAGGAACAGTTCTTCCTGTGAGGTTTATCTTGAATAAAATCCTTTTACCTGATCATTTTATGAGGGACGAGTACCTGATCCAATTCTTCGCGGCTCAGATAACCTTTCTCTAACACGACTTCGACCACCGACTTGCCTGTGCGCAGGGCTTCCTCGGCAATCTCAGTGGCTTTCTCATAGCCTAGGAGCGGGTTGAGCGCTGTCACCAGACCAATGCTGCGTTCCACCTGCTGGCGGCAGTGTTCGCGGTTGGCAGTGATACCCAGGATACAGCGCTTGACCAATGTGCGGCAGGCGCGGCCAAGCATATCCAGCGAAGTGAAAAGGTTGTAGGCAATCACCGGCTCCATGGCGTTCAGCTCCAGCTGACCAGCTTCGGCGGCCATGGTCACCGTCAGGTCGTTGCCGATCACCTCGAACGCCACCTGATTGACCACCTCAGGGATGATTGGGTTGACTTTACCCGGCATGATTGATGAACCAGGGGCCATGGGCGGTAAGTTGATCTCTCCCAGTCCGGCGCGCGGACCCGACGAGAGCAATCGCAGGTCATTGCTGATCTTGGAGAGTTTGACCGCGACCCGCTTTAGCACTCCGGAGAGCTGGACGTAAGCTCCGGCATCCTGCGTGGCTTCGACCAGGTTCGGCGATTGCACCACCGGCACTCCACTCAGCTCGCTCAGCCTGGCTGTGACCAATTCAGCATATTTGGGAGGAGCATTTAAACCGGTGCCGATGGCGGTGGCGCCTAGATTAATCTCGCGGATCAAAGCTTGCGCTTCCCTCACCCGTGCAATATCCTCTCCGACCGTCACACCCCAGGCGTCGAACTCCTGCCCCAATGTCATGGGAACAGCATCCTGTAGCTGGGTGCGGCCCATCTTGATCACATCTGAGAATTCAACCCCCTTATTCGCAAGAGCTTGCTGGAGAGCCTGCATCTCGACAAGCAATCCGTCCAGCTTCATGCTCAATGTCAGGCGTAGTGCGGTCGGATACACATCGTTGGTGGACTGTGACAGGTTGACGTGGTTAAGCGGATGTAGCACATCATAACGCCCTTTGGGAAAGCCCAGATGTTCGAGTGCCCGGTTGGCGATGACTTCATTGGCGTTCATGTTGGTGGAAGTGCCTGCCCCACCCTGGATGACATCCACAACGAACTCAGATAACAGCAGCCCTTGCAGGATGTCATCACACGCCTGGACGATAGCTTGGGCGAGATTTTCAGGCAGCAAACCCAGCTCGAGGTTGGTGAGTGCGGCAGCTTTTTTGATGAACGCCAGGGAATTCACCAGGCGCGGATAGTGTGAGATCGGAATTCCGGTGATATCGAAGTTTTCGACAGCCCTCAGGGTCTGGATGCCGTAATACTGCTCATCCGGCACCTCCCGTTGACCCAATAAATCATGCTCAAGACGTGTATTGGTCATATCAGCTCCTCGATTACGGACAATTGAAGGAGAAGATCATTATTGACTGGTCCACCTGGACTGCCAGATATTGGTTATCATAAGACCAATCGGTTTCGGTTGCGGTACCATACTGGCCAATATCCAGCGGATAAAGGCTACCGCCATCGCCGTTGATCACCCAGGCATTACCAATCTCATCGATGTAAGCAATACGCTTCTCATTGGGTGACCAGTTTAGCTGTCCCTTCAGCTTGGTATATTCAGTTGGCAGGACGGCAGGCTGG
>JBGOYO010000442.1:0-2643 GCA_041479715.1 Anaerolineae bacterium | reverse complement strand
GCAATGGCCGAAGCGCTAGGTTGTCTGGGTTCAAAGGTATGGAGATCGGCGTTGTAAATGACGAGCATAAGCTGTCGGTCAGTCACCCTGGCCGAGGATGCGCATGACCAGTGCATCCAGTTCTTCTTCTGAATAATAATGGATCACCAGGGTGCCGCCCTTTTTACCCGGCCTGAGGCTCACCCGCGTCCCCAGCCGTTCTCGCAGGCGTTCTTCCAGGAAGGTGAGGTCTGGTTTTGGGGTTGGTTTTGCTTCGCTCGGAGGGCGCTGGCCGAGATACTTCCGCACCAGCTCTTCGGTCTTCCGTACATTCAGCTCATGTTTGAGTATTGCCTGCAAAACGGCCGACTGTGCCTGCTCATTGGGCAAACTGAGCATCGCGCGGGCATGGCCCTCGCTAATCTGGCCACTGGCGAGGGCATTACGCACAACCTCTGGTAATTTTAGCAGGCGTAAGGTGTTGGTAATGGCAACCCGGCTTTTCCCAAGCTGCTGGGCGATCTGCTCATGTGAGCGGTTGAAATCATCTGTCAGCTGGCGGTAGGCTTCAGCCGCCTCCAGCGGAGTCAGGTCAGCACGCTGGACGTTCTCGATGAGGGCTAATTCGAGCCTCTGCAGATCGGAGGCTTCACGTATCACCACCGGGACAGATTCGAGACCTGCCATGCCGGCGGCTAAAAGCCTACGCTCACCCGCAATCAGTGTGTATTGACCAGGCTGTTCCGCAGGAGAGACGATCAGAGGCTGTAGGATGCCGTTTTCCTTTATCGAAGCCGCCAATTCTGCCAGCTCTACCTGATCGATCTGGGAACGTGGCTGGCGCGGGTTGCGACTGATGTTCTCAATCGCTATAGTCTCATACCCGCTGGTGGGGGTGGTGGAAGGGGATTCAGGTGTAAATTCCCCTGCCGGGATCAGGGCATCGAGCCCTCTACCAAGGCCTGTCTTTTTACTCATTCTGTCCTCACCAGGGTTTGAACTGCATCAGGGATCAGGACGCCATCACCCAGGAGTATCTCGCGCGCCAGGTTGGAATAGGCAAGTGCACCGTTGGATCCCGGGGCATAAACCGAGATCGGCTGCCCATAGGATGGCGCCTCTGCCAGACGCACCGATCGCGGGATGATGGTGGCAAATACCTGGCTTGGAAAGTGACGGTTGATTTCTTGGACCACGTCGGCGCTGAGCCTGGTGCGGACGTCAAACATGGTTAAGATCACGCCTCGCACACGCAGGTCTGGAAAAAGTGCGCTGCGGATGCGCCCCAGGGTCTGGTCGAGTTGTCCAATGGCTTCCAACGCCAGGAATTCGCACTGGACGGGGATGATCACCCCATCTCTTGCTGCCACTACTCCGTTCAGCGTCAATAAACCGAGCGAGGGTGGGCAATCAATCAGGATATAGTCGTATCGTTCAGTAATGGGAACCAACGCTTCTTTCAGCCTGGTTTCCCTGGAGATGACCGAAACGAGCTCGATCTCGGCGCCAGCCAGAGCTGGGGAGGAAGGCAGCAGTGATAGGTTCAAGCGCTGGTTATAGAGGATATTCTTAAGCGCCGGTGTTGCACCGATGATTACTTCATAGATACTGTTATTGATTTTCCGCATGTCGATGCCCAGGCAGGAGGTGGCATTAGCCTGAGGGTCGAGGTCTACCAGTAGGGTTCGTTGACCCAAGGACGCCAGGAACGCTCCCAGATTGACCGCGGTGGTGGTTTTCCCAACACCGCCTTTCTGGTTGGCAATCGTATAGATCCGCCCCATTAAAGTACCTCGATCAAGTATTCCTGGATTTCTTCGGGGGTGGGGATGCCATCCAACCCACGCCGTGTAACTGAGATAGCCGCGATTTGATTGGCAAATCGGGCCGATTCCCACGGATCGCGGGTGAGATAAAGGCGAGTGAAAAACGCTGCTGCAAATATGTCTCCCGCGCCGGTGGAATCCACCTCAGTCACCTGGGGTGGTCTGAAGCGGCGGACGTCTCCGTTCCAATAGACCCGCGCCCCGGCAGAACCCTCAGTAATGACCAGGATGCGGGAGGCAGACGCCAGCTCTTCAATCCGGGCTTCATCATTCTGTACATCGTTAATGCTAAGGATTGCCGCACCCGATTGCTGCAAGGTGAAGGAAGCTTCAGGCCATTCTGTAGCGCTGACGTGTCCTTCTTTATCCCAGGCGCGCAACCAGCCTTGAGGCGTGACACCCACCAGGCTGTTGGGAAAATACCTGACCAAACCTGGCTCCACTTCTTGGGCAACCGGACCAAGATGGACGATCGGCGCTTGTCTCCAGGGCTCAGGAATGAGGTGGTAGTCTAACTTTGGGGCAACGGTATGCACAACCTGCACCCGCCCCTTATCTGTGTAGATGTTCTCGAAAGTGGTCGAATGCTCAGTTGGATAACTTATAATGGGGATATGTTTGAGTTTCCCCAGCGGCACTTCCGCACCCCAGGAGGTGACGATCCCCACCCGCAGCCCCAGGGCATTCGCGGTCAGACCGGCATAAGCGGCGGTACCGCCAATTTGAGGCCCTGAGGGGGTTAGATCGCGCGTCAGATGGCCGATAATGAGATAGTTAATCGGTTCAAGCGGGGAAAGGCTGAACATGAATAAATTATACCTGAAATAAAAAGGATGCT
>JBGOYO010000441.1:0-2690 GCA_041479715.1 Anaerolineae bacterium | reverse complement strand
GATGTCCTGCAATTCCATCCCAAAGCGGATATCGGGGTTATCCTTCCCGAATCGGCGCATTGCTTCCTGATACGTGATTCTCGGCCATGGACTGGCAAATAACCGTTTTTCGGGTACTACCTGTGCCACCATCTTAGTGAACATCTCTTCAATCAGCTGCATGATATCTTCTCGCTCGACGAAAGACATCTCGAGGTCGAGCTGGGTAAATTCCGGCTGCCGGTCTCCCCGCTGGTCCTCATCGCGGAAGCACCGGGCAATCTGGAAGTAGCGTTCCATACCGGCGACCATCAGCAGCTGCTTCAGCTGTTGCGGCGATTGCGGCAGGGCATAAAACTCACCCGGGTATATCCTGGATGGCACCAGATAGTCCCTGGCACCTTCCGGTGTAGTCTTGAAAAGGATCGGGGTCTCGATTTCGAGGAAGCCCTTGCTGTCCAGGTAGTCACGGATGAATTTGACCACCTTATGCCGCAGGATCAGGTTCCCTCGCATCCTATCCCGGCGCAAGTCCAGGTAGCGATAACGCAAGCGGATTTCTTCATTCTCGCCTTCTTCCTTGCTGATCGTGATGGGCGTGGTCTTAGCCTGGTTGAGGATTTTCACCTTTTTCGCCAGCACCTCCACCTCACCCGTCGGCATGTTCGGGTTTGCCAATCCCTCCGGGCGCAACCTCACCAACCCCTCCACCTGGATAACCCACTCCGGTCTGACTTCTTCGAGCGCATGGTGGATTTCAGGATACTGGGTTGGGTCTGTCACCACCTGCACCAAGCCGAACCGGTCCCTCAAATCAACAAAGTTGATCCCACCGAGCACTCGCCGCCGGTTCACCCACCCCGCCAGGGTCACTTCCATCCCTTGATGGCTGGCACGCAGCTCCCCACACGTATTCGTCTTATACATTCCTACCTCCAGAATAAAATCCTTTGTTGGATTGGCAAAATAAATCGCCCTCCGCGGGTCGCGTCGGGCGATTGATGATGGTCATTCAGGTTCAGCTCATTTGCAACCTGAAGCCTCTCACCCGACGCCAGATTCGATTATCATTATCATTCAGTGCGGTAAAGGCCCAGGTAAATTGGTTCATTCCTAGCTCCAAATTTCCAGAATTATACTCGAGAATAGGTTAGCAGGGAAGGAAAAGTAGTGTAAAATAGCCGGATTAGATTAATACAATGTTAGTGAGGAGCAGGCGTATGTCACGGAAATGGCTCGTAATTATTGGTATGCTGCTAATCCTGACTGGTGTATTAGCTGCCTGTGCAGGTCCACAAGGTGAGTCAGGACCCGTCGGCCCAGCTGGTCCCGCCGGCCCCGAAGGACCAGCCGGTCCAGCTGGTGTACCCGGCCCAACCGGTGAGCCCGGTCCCATTGGTTCTGAATATATTGGTGATCAGGTCTGCTCGGGCTGCCATAACGATTTATTTCAAATCTACATGAATTCCGGCCATCCTTGGAGCCTTTCGCAGGTCACCGATGGCAAAGCTCCTTCCTTTCCGTTCACCCAGGTGTCCTCGGCTCCAGCAGGATATTCTCTAAGTAACGTAAGCTACATCATCGGTGGATATTTTTGGAAAGCCATGTTCGTCAATTCACAAGGGTATATCATCACCAATCCACCCAGTTCGTCAGGAGACGCCGCGTTTCAGAATCAATATAATTTTGGGAATACGGCACTCGGTCTCTCTCCAGGCTGGGCATCATACCATGCCGGCGAAGCCGATCTGGCTTTCACTTGCGGGTCCTGTCACACCACCGGGTATTCCACTGGGGGTAGTCAGGACAACCTGCCCGGTATCTCCGGTACCTGGGCGGAGCCTGGTGTACGCTGTGAGCGCTGTCACGGACCTGGCAGTCTGCATGCCAATAACCCCAAGGGTGTCCGTATGTTTGTCTTACCTGACTCCAGCCTGTGCCGTGAATGTCACGAATACGTACCAACGTCGTCCCTCGATGTTAAAAATGGTTTCATCCAGCATTTCGACCAGTACGGCGACCTAAGCCAGAGCAAGCATCAGGTGTTGGATTGCCTCACCTGCCATGACCCCCATTCCGGTGTGGTACAGCGGCAGCTTGCTGGTCAGCAGGTCACGAACATCCTGTGCTCCGATTGCCATTGGCAGGAAGCGCAGTTCCAAAATAATCCACGCCACGTGGAGAATAAAGTCGGCTGCACCGATTGTCATATGCCCCACATGATCCAGAGTGGCTCAGCCAATGCCCAGGGATTCATGGGTGATATGGCCACTCATGTCGTCGCCATTGACCCGAGGCTCACCAGTCAGTTCAATGCTGACGGCAGTCTGGCCTCCGGGCAAATCAGCCTTGACTATGCCTGCCGTCATTGTCATGGATCCACCAAATCTGAAGCCGAGCTGCAGGCGGCCGCGGGTGGCTATCACGCCATTCCAACAACCTCCCCCGTTCCTTAATTCTCACTAACCCCTAAAATCTACAATTCGATTGCGGACATTTCTGCCCGCAATCTTTATTTTCGCCGGGGTGAACCAAATTACATTTGTCCAGCATTAAAAATAACTTTACATACTGCATATTTCACTAGTATCTTTTATCATTATTATAGGGTAAAATAGCCATATTCTCATGATATATTAATAGGGTGAATAACCTATATATGGAGAAGAATGCAATGAAAATTCTGAAGGCGATCCGGAAAAACCGTAGCT
>JBGOYO010000440.1:0-2692 GCA_041479715.1 Anaerolineae bacterium | reverse complement strand
TTATGATCTCACCCGTGGTCGGATCGTCTACCGTCACAAAAAGAATCGCGAAGGGGAGCCTGAAGTCGAATAACCTGCATGCCGAGTTATCATAAAATCAGAGCGGGCGCATAGCGCCCGCTCTTTTCATTAGTATTATCGTCGAACGTGGTGTTGATTAGATCAACTCGGGGTGAATGAGTTGAGCACCTTCATATAATTAGCACGCTCGAATGCTTCGGGATCTGCCACTGCTCCCTGGCTCATGCTACCGCGCATCTGCTGGACCGAAACATACTCATGCTCGGTCATCCAGGCTTCCATTCCATCGAGGATCTGTGCAATCGCCGGGGTGCCTCGCTTGAGCACGGCGGAAGTGGTCATGGCAACTTTGGCACCCGCCATAATGGCTTTGATGGCATCTTCGGAAGTATGCACGCCGGTGGTCAAGGCAAGGTCAGCTTTCACCTTTTCGTATAAGATGGCGATCCAGCGCAGCGGCAGGCGCAGCTCATCCGAATTGCTCAGCACCAGGTTGGGCACCACTTCCAGGTTTTCCAGGTCCAGGTCGGGCTGGTAGAAGCGGTTGAAGAGCACCAATCCATCTGCCCCGGCTTCCACCAGGCGGCTGGCGAAGTTGGGCAAGGCAGTGAAGAAAGGTGCGAGTTTAATCGCCATCGGGATCTTAATTGAAGCCCGGATATCGCTCACCAGCTTGATGTAATTATCTTCCAGCTGGCTGCTGGTGAGATTGATATCTGCGGGCAGGTAATACAGGTTGAGCTCCAGACCATCGGCGCCGGCATCCTGGATCTTGCGGGCATATTCGATCCACCCGCCAGTGGAGACGCCGTTCAGGCTGCCCAGCACGGGAATTTCGACTGCCTGTTTAGTCTTCTCCAGGGTCTCGATATACTTATCGGGTGTCAGGCTGTACTTGCCAAGGTCGGGGAAATAGGTGAGCGCTTCCGCAAACGATTCGGTGTTGCTATTAAGATAGTGGTCCAGCTCCAGGCTTTCGTGGATGATCTGTTCTTCGAACAGCGAGTACATCACCACGGCTGCGATTCCAGCCTCCTGCATGCGTTTTACGTTGTCAACCTTTTCAGACAATGGGGATGGTGAAGCCACCAGCGGGTTTTTAAGCCTTAGGCCGAGGTAATTGGTTGTGAGGTCTACCATGATTGTTCTCCTTTTTCTCCCTGATTATTCGTTACCGTCGTTATTCCCATAATGCATGGCAGCCATCTGCTTGTAGAGCTCCCAGCGGGATTTAACATCCTGCGCGGCCTGTTTCAGTAGCATCTCGGCGCGCTCTTCATCGCTTTGAACCAGCATTTTGTAGCGGGTCTCATTATAGACATACTGCTCCAATGGGATGGTTGGGTCTTTAGAGTCGAGGGTAAGCGGGTTCCTGCCCTCTTCGACCAGCTTGGGGTTATAGCGGTAAAGCGGCCAATAGCCGGATTGGACGGCCAATTTTTGCTGTTCCAGCCCCTTGCGCATATCGATACCATGGTTGATGCAGTGGCTGTAGGCGATGATCAGGGATGGACCCTCATGGGCGTCGGCTTCAAGGAAGGCGTTCAAGGTTTGCTGGTCGCTGGCACCCATCGCTACTTTAGCGACATACACATACCCATACGACATGGCGATCAATCCCAAATCCTTCTTGGGCATGCCCTTGCCATTGGCAGCGAATTTCGCTACTGCCGCGCGTGGGGTGGATTTGGACGACTGGCCACCGGTATTGGAATATACTTCCGTGTCGAGCACCAGCATGTTCACCTTGCGTCCCATGGCTAGCACGTGGTCGAGACCACCGTAGCCGATGTCATAAGCCCAACCGTCACCGCCAACGATCCACACGCTCTTGCGCACCAGCAAATCTGCCAGGCTGAGCATGTCGCGTGCCCTGGGGTCCTTCACCCCTTGCAGGCGGGTCTTGAGCATTACGACGCGTTCACGCTGCTCCTTGATGCCAGCTTCAGTGGTCTGGTCTGCGCTGAGCAGGCCCGTCACGAGCGGCTCGCCGACCAGGTTGGCCAGCTGAGGCAGCAGCTCACGGGCATATTCATTCTGTTTATCCAATGTCAGGCGGAAGCCAAACCCAAACTCGGCGTTATCTTCAAACAGCGAGTTCGACCAGGCTGGACCGCGTCCATCTTGATTAACCGTCCACGGGGTGGTAGGTAGGTTTCCACCGTAAATGGAGGAGCACCCGGTGGCATTAGCTACCATCAGGCGGTCACCAAACAGCTGGGTCAGCAATTTGACGTATGGAGTCTCACCGCAGCCTGTGCAGGCCAGGGAGAACTCGAACAGGGGTTCCAATAGCTGGGTGTTCTTGAGTGTGCGCAGGTTGACCAGCGAGCGGTCGACGTTCGGCAGTGTCTGGAAGAATTCCCAGTTAGCTGATTCCTGCTCGCGGATGGGCAGCTGCTCCACCAGGTTGAGGGCTTTGCGCCCAACCTGGGTCTTATCCTTGGCGGGGCAGGTTTCCACGCACAAGGCACAACCGGTGCAGTCTTCCGGAGACACTTGCACGGTATATTTGGTATCGGGGAACTCCTTAAACTTGGCATCCATCGACCTGAATGTGGCGGGTGCTTTATCAAGGTACCGCGGCTCGTAAATTTTTGCTCGGATGACCGCGTGCGGGCAGACGAAGACACACTTTCCGCATTGGATGCACAGGTTGGGCACCCACTCG
>JBGOYO010000439.1:0-2724 GCA_041479715.1 Anaerolineae bacterium | reverse complement strand
TTGAGATTGGATCTACCAAAGGCTATGACGCCGGATGTTTTTATAACTGCAGCTGGTTGAATATTTTTATTCTTTCTTGACCTTTTATTGACCTTCATTGTCAAAATATTGACCTTGATGGCGATATATTAGGTGTGCAAATTTTTATGTCCGAGGCTGCCTATGGCCGATCTCATTTACCTTCTAATCACCTTAGTCCTGTTTCTCGCCTGTTGGGCACTTCTGGTTTTGTGCGAGCGCCTGATGGAGAAATGATATGAACCTCTTATATCTCGTTGCCGGGCTTATCTCGCTAGCACTGTTGATCTATCTTGTGCTGGCGCTGCTAAAACCAGAATGGTTCGATTGATTCATTGGATGAGCTCTATGACTCTCTATAGCTATATTCAAATCGGGATCTACTTTGTTGTATTGATTCTGCTGGTAAAGCCGCTTGGCTCGTACATGGCACGCGTCTACCAGGGAGAATCCACATTCCTCGACCGACCCATCCGACCGGTAGAGGGCGTAATTTACCGGCTGATTGGTATCGATCCTCAGGATGAAATGGATTGGAAAACCTATGCGATTGCTTTGCTGGTTTTCAGCGCCTTGAGCGTGTTGGTGGTCTATCTTCTCCAGCGCATTCAGGGTCTTCTGCCTCTAAACCCACAGAAATTTGGGGCAACCACACCTGATCTATCTTTTAATGCCGCGGTCAGCTTTGCCACCAATACCAACTGGCAGAGCTATGGAGGCGAGACCACCCTGAGCTACCTGACCCAGATGGTAGGCCTGACCGTACAGAACTTCGTCTCTGCTGCAGCCGGTATGGCAGTCCTGGTTGCCTTCATCCGTGCCCTGGCGCGCAAGCAGACCACGAAATTAGGCAACTTTTGGGTCGACCTTACCCGCGGCACGCTTTATATCCTGCTACCGTTGGCGATCATCTTTTCACTTGTTCTGGTCAGCCAGGGAGTGGTGCAGACCTTATCCCCCTATAAGCAAGCAACTCTGTTGCAGCCTTCCAGTTACCAGCTGCCTAAACTGGACGCAAACGGCAACCCAGTGACAGATTCTCAAGGCACCCCGGTTACGGAAACCATTACACAGACTACACAGCTGTTGGCAGTTGGACCAGCCGCCTCTCAAATCGCCATCAAGCAGTTAGGGACGAATGGTGGAGGTTTCTTCAATGCCAATTCCGCTCACCCATTTGAGAATCCCACACCCCTATCAAATTTCCTTGAAATGCTGGCAATCCTGCTCATCCCTGCTGCGCTGACCTACACATTTGGAAAAATGGTCGGCTCCACCCGCCAGGGATGGGCCATCCTGGCAGCTATGTTATTACTGCTCTGGGTACCTTTAGGTCTGGCTTTCGCGGCTGAGCAAACTGGTAACCCTGCTCTAACCAGCCTGGGTGTTGACCAGACCGCCAGCGCCACCAACCCGGGTGGGAACATGGAGGGCAAGGAAGTTCGTTTTGGCATTGCCAATTCCGCCTTGTGGGCAACCGCTACCACAGCAGCCTCCAATGGCTCAGTCAATAGCATGCACGACTCCTACACTCCGCTTGGGGGTCTGGCTCCATTATGGATGATGATGCTGGGCGAGGTTTCCTTTGGAGGCGTCGGATCAGGTTTATACGGGATGCTTGTCTTCGTCATCGTGGCTGTGTTTGTAGCCGGTCTGATGGTGGGACGGACGCCCGAGTACCTGGGTAAGAAGATCGAATCTTACGAGATGAAAATGGCTTCAATCTTGATCTTGATCATGCCGCTCACCGTGCTGGTGCTCACTGCAATCGGGGTGATTACGAGTGCAGGTAAGGCCACTATCTTTAATCCTGGTGCGCATGGTTTTAGTGAAGTGCTCTACCTTTTTACATCCCAGGGCAACAACAATGGTAGCGCCTTTGCTGGCATCGGCGCCAATAATCCGTTTTATAACCTCACCGGTGGTGTCGACATGATCATCGGGCGTTTCTTCCTGGCAGTTCCCACTCTGGCGCTGGCCGGCTCGTTGGTAAAAAAGAAAAAGACACCGGAAAGCGCCGGTACGCTCCCCACGCACACACCACTCTTCATCGTCTGGTTGATCGCCGTCGTAATCCTGGTTGGGGCATTGAACTTCTTCCCTGCCCTGGCCCTGGGTCCGATCGTGGAGCATTTGATGTTATGGTAAATAATAACGTTTTGTGCATAACAAGTTTCTCAAATCTTGTCTTGCTGAACAGGGTTTTCCTATGACTACTCAACCTCAACCAAGGAATTCTCAAAGCCTCAAGCGCCAGCTGTACCTGCGGGCAGTATCTGACGCATTTATCAAGCTCAATCCACGCCACATGGTCCGTAACCCGGTCATGTTCGTCGTGGAAGTTGGCAGCCTGCTCACCACATTGTTATGGGTTCAGGCACTGATAGGTCACGGAGAAGCCCCAGCAGGGTTTATCGGTGCAGTGGCATTGTGGCTGTGGTTCACGGTTATCTTCGCCAACTACTCTGAAGCTGTAGCGGAAGGACGCGGCAAAGCCCAGGCGGAAGCCTTGCGTAAGACACGCCGGGAAACCCAAGCCAAGAAACTGCGCCAACCCGTTCACGATGCTGGCTATGAAATTGTGCCATCTGCTTCTTTGTGTAAGGATGACTTGTTCCTGGTGGAAGCGGGCGATATTATCCCGGTGGATGGGGAGGTAATCGAGGGGATTGCCTCGGTAGATGAAAGCGCAGTAACAGGTGAGAG
>JBGOYO010000438.1:0-2724 GCA_041479715.1 Anaerolineae bacterium | reverse complement strand
GGCAGGTTATCCTGGGACCAGACGGCACGAAAATTTCATTGGACGAAAGCCTATCGCAACAAGGTGTGATATTTACCGACCTACAGACGGCGGAGAGGGAGCACTCTGAGCTATTAGCAAATATTATCGGGCAGATTGTCAAGCCTGATGAAGGCCGATTTGCCGCCCTAACGGCAGCGATGGAAAAATACGGTGTATTTGCGTACGTTCCGAGTGGTGTGCAGGTGGAAACCCCCCTGCATTCGGTGATTTGGGGACCAGGCGCAGGATTGGCGTATTTCTCACACATCATGGTGTGGCTGGAACCGGGGTCCTCGCTGACCTACGTGCATGAAGCCGCATCTCCAAACGGAGAAACCCAACAAAGCCTGCACTCGGGGATGGTGGAGATCCACATCAGCGATAATGCCAGGCTGCAATTCGTGGAGCTGCAGTCCTGGGGGGATAATGTGTGGAATTTCAGCCATGAACGGGCGCAGGTGGGTCGGGACGCCAACCTTGAATGGATTTTTGGGGCTCTGGGCAGCAATTTAACCAAGAATTTCTCGGAGATTGACCTCATTGGTGAGGGCGCGACGGGAAAAATGTCTGGATTTTACTTCACCGACGGCAAGCAACACCTGGATCATGACACGCAGCAAAATCACCTTGCCCCGCATACCACTAGCGACCTGCTTTTTAAAGGAGCGCTGAAGGACAGCAGCCGGTCCGTCTGGCAGGGTATGATCTACGTTGCACCAGGGGCTCAGAAAACAGACGGATATCAGGCGAACCGGAACCTGGTATTGAGCCCGAAAGCACGTGCTGATTCGATCCCTGGGTTGGAAATCCTGGCAGATGATGTGCGCTGCACACACGGAGCAACTGTTGGGAAAATTGACGAAGACTCGGTATTTTACCTGCTCAGCCGCGGGATACCATACGCTGAAGCAGAGCATTTAATCGTGGAGGGATTCTTCGACCCTATCATGCAGCGCATTCCATTTGACGGGGTCAGGAAACGATTTCAACAAGCAATTATTAATAAGATGAAATGAGGAATTTCTAAGGAGGAACTTTGACAGAAATGTATTTTACCCATGCACCGGACCTTGAAGAACAGTACCATGTCGGTGACAAGGTTGAAGTGTACTGCGACCACGATAAAAACGGTGAGAGAGTCCGTGATTGGCTGGAAGGAGTCGTGGTGCAGGTCGACCCGAAGATGATCGCGGTCCAATTCAAGGACAGCGTCTATCTGACCGACGGATGGATGGTGCCAGACCATGTGCTTTGGTGCCCGAAAACATCATCGCAGCTACGTCCATCGCGAAGAAGGGCGCACGTTCGCCAGAAAGTCAAGTAGCAGAGTATGATCAATCAACCCGTAAAAATTGGATTGGATGTAGCCCAGATCAGGCTGGACTTCCCGATACTATCAAGGGAAGTCCGACCAGGCGTTCCATTGGTCTACCTGGATTCTACTGCCACCACTCAGAAACCCACGCAGGTGATCATGGCGATGGATGATTACTACCGAACGTATAATTCCAACGTGCACCGCGGAGTTCATACCCTGGCGGAAGAAGCCACTGCGGCGTATGAGGCAGCCCGGCAGCGGGCTGCAGATTTTATTCATGCGCAATATGTCAAGGAAATCATATTCACGAGGAATACCACCGAATCGATCAACCTGGTGGCATATACCTGGGGACGAACGTTTTTGCACGAAGATGACTTGATTATCCTGACTGAGATGGAACACCACTCCAATATCGTCCCCTGGCAGATACTTGCCGCTGAAAAAGGCATCCGACTAGAGTTCATCCCGATCACGCCCGATGGTCTACTACAACTGGATGAATACAAGAAACTACTGGAGCAGAAACCGAAGCTGGTTGCATTCACTCATATGTCCAATGTTTTAGGGACGATAAACCCTGCCAAGGAGATTGTCCGATTAGCGCACCAGTCGGGTGCGGTCACACTTATTGACGGAGCTCAATCGGTGCCGCATTTCCCGGTGGATGTGCAGGATTTAGATGTGGATTTCCTGGCATTTTCGGGGCATAAAGTATGCGGACCAACCGGAATTGGGGTTCTGTACGGGAAAATCGAGCTTTTGAATAAAATGCCGCCATTCATGGGCGGTGGTGAAATGATCAAGAAAGTATTATTACACTCGTTCACTCCGAATGAAGTTCCGCATAAATTTGAAGCAGGGACTCCGGCAATCGCAGAAGCAGTTGGACTGCATGCAGCGATGGATTACGTCGATACGGTGGGCAGGGATAAAATCGCAGCTCACGAGCGCGGAATCATCACCTATGCCCTGGAGCGTCTGGAAGAAGTGCAGGGGCTCACGGTGATTGGACCCGACGCAAGTCTTAAGGGAGGAGTGGCGGCGTTCACGCTCGATGGCATCCATCCACATGACATTGCTCAGGTATTGGACCAGGATGGCATTGCCGTCAGGGCAGGTCACCACTGTGCGATGCCATTACATGACAAGTTCAATATCCCTGCCACGACACGAGCCAGTTTTTACCTGTATAATACGGCGAATGAAGTTGACCAGCTTATTGAAGGTCTTTATAAAGTGAAACGGTACTTTGAATAAACATGGATGATCTCTATCGTGAGCTAATCATAGATCGATATAAAAATCCGCATTTCCGGGGCACGCTTGACCCACATGATATCACCTTTGAGGATGATAACCCGTTGTGCGGCGACCATATCCGC
>JBGOYO010000437.1:0-2728 GCA_041479715.1 Anaerolineae bacterium | reverse complement strand
GAACCGCCAGGTTACCATTCAGAACCTCAAGATCGTACTGGTTGACAAGGAACGCAATCTGATCGGCGTTAATGGTGCTGTTCCCGGTGCTAAGGGCAGCGTTGTGGAAATCAAGGAAACTCGGAAACAGTAGCCGGATCGCGGCGCCTGTCCCCAATACTCTGGAGAAAAGATTATGGAAGTTGACGTCTTGAACATGGAAGGTGAGAAAATCCGCACGGTTGAGCTTCCGGCGAAGATTTTCGAAGCCCCGATAAACATTGATCTGATGCACCAGGCTTTCGTCCGCCAGATGGCCAATGCCCGCTTAGGCACTCACAGCACCAAAACTCGCGGTGAAGTTTCCGGCGGTGGTAAAAAACCCTGGAAGCAAAAAGGCACTGGCCGGGCACGTCAAGGCTCAAACCGCGCCGCACAGTGGGTGGGTGGTGGTAAAGTCCACACCCCTCATCCGCGCGACTATACCCAACCCATGCCGCGCAAGATGCGGCAGGCAGCTCTTCGCTCAGCCCTCTCAGCAAGAGCCTCCGAAAAGGCGATCGTTGTCGTCGAGGAGATGTCCCTTTCCGAACCCAAAACCAAGCTGATGGCTCAGGTGATGTCCAAGCTCGTCGGTGAAGATAGCGCCATCATCCTTATTCCAACCAAAAACCCGACCTATGAAACGATCATCCGCTCCGCCAACAACCTGGCTGGGATAAAGACCATGCTGGCTAATTATTTGAACATCCGCGACCTGCTCAGTTTCGATAAAATCGTCCTGCCGATGCAATCGCTGGATGTCATTTCTACCCATCTGGGATAAACAGGAGTCAATCATGAACACAATTTACGATGTCCTGCGCCGCCCGATTGTCACCGAGAAATCAAACTTTCAGAATGCCAACCTGCACCAGTACACGTTTGAAGTTACCAAGGAAGCAAACAAGGGTTTGATAAAAGACGCCATAGAAACCCTCTTTGATGTCAGTGTTGTCCGGGTCAATATGATCAATGTCGCTCCCAAGCGCACCCGCCGCCCGAAGAGCCGCCGCCTGATGGTCCGCCGGAGCGGGTATAAGAAAGCCATCGTCACGCTGGCAGAGGGTGACACGATCGATATATTTGAAGGAGTTAAGTAATGGCCGTAAAGAAATATAAGCCGGTAACTCCGTCTTTGCGTGGAATGACCGGATACACATTTGAAGAAATTACCAAGAGCAAACCTGAACGCTCGTTGATTATCGATAATCACAAACATGCAGGTCGCGATACAACCGGGAAAATTTCCGTCCGTCATCGTGGTGGCGGTAGCCGGAGGCATATCCGCATTGTGGATTTCAAGCGCGAAAAACACGGCATTCCTGCTAAGGTTTCGGCGATTGAATATGATCCCGGTCGTACGGCCCGCCTGGCACTTTTGTTCTACACCGATGGTGAGAAGCGCTATATCCTCGCCCCGGTCGATCTAAAAGTGGGTGACTCAGTCATGTCTGGTCCATCAGCAGAAGTGCGCCCCGGAAACTGCCTGCCAATTTCCAATATCCCTGTGGGAACGCTGATCCATAATCTGGAGATGAAAGAAGGACGCGGTGGTCAGCTGGTTCGCTCCGCTGGCGGAGCGGCGCAATTATTGGCCAAGGAAGGCGATTTTGCTCAGATCCGGATGCCTTCCGGCGAAGTCCGCCTGATCCGCCAGACCTGCTATGCTACCATCGGTCAGGTAGGCAATCTGGACCACAGCAACATCAAGCTCGGTAAAGCCGGTCGGAAACGCAATATGGGTATTCGCCCAACAGTGCGCGGTACGGCTATGAGCCCCCGTGATCACCCCCATGGTGGTGGTGAAGGTCGCCAGCCCATCGGTATGCCCGGACCTAAGAGTCCGTGGGGTAAACCTACCCGGGGTTATAAAACTCGTCGGAACAAGCTGTCGGATCAATATATAATCCGCCGGCGCGGCAAGAGCCGCAGATAGTCCAATCGTAATCAGGAGTCGAGAATATGGGACGATCTCTGAAAAAAGGGCCCTTTGTGGCACCGAAACTGCTCAAGAAAATCGAAGCCATGAATGAGCGTGGCGAGAAAAAAGTCATCCGCACCTGGAGCCGTGCCAGCACGATCTTTCCTCAGATGGTTGGGCACACAGTTGCAGTCCACGACGGGCGCAGGCATGTACCCATCTATATCACCGAAAATATGGTCGGGCATCGCCTGGGTGAGTTTGCCCCAACACGCACTTTTCGAGGTCACGTTACCGCCGAGAAGAAAGTGAAGAAAGTGGAATAAGCTATGCCTTCACATGATATTCGCGCCCAGGCGCTCGATACCCCTGTATCTGCTCAAAAAGCACGCCTCATTGTTGACGTCGTACGCGGCAAGGATGTCGTACAGGCAATGACGCTGCTGAAATTTATGCCGAACTATGCAGCCAAGCCTGTCTCGAAGCTGCTCGCTTCCGCAGTAGCCAACGCAGAAGAGAACTTTGGCATCAGCCGTGATGACCTCTTCGTTTATCGCATTTTTGCTGATGAAGCTACCACCCGCAAATGGAGGCGTTTTGGACCACGTGGCAGGTTCATGCCCTGGTTACGACGCGCGTCTCACATAACCGTTATTCTTCGTGAACGGGAAGGAAAGTAGGAGCTGTTATGGGTCGAAAAGTAAATCCGATTGGTTTTCGCCTTAATATCAACAAGACCTGGGAAGGTCGTTGGTATGCTGAAGGTCGCGAATATGTCGAACAGCT
>JBGOYO010000436.1:0-2741 GCA_041479715.1 Anaerolineae bacterium | reverse complement strand
TACCGAGGATGGTGAGCCCGGCGCGCAGCTTGTTGGCGGAGAGGCTTTCAAACGCTTCGAGCACAGCTTGTCCGATGTTCATAACGCCTGCTCCACAACGCCGTCACGGATATGGATGATACGCTGAGACTGAGAGGCGATATCGGGTGCATGGGTGACAATAATGAGCGTGGTGCCGTGTTCGCGATTAAGACTGAGCAGGAGCTCCAAAATCTCGAGACCCGATCGGGAGTCTAAATTTCCAGTGGGCTCATCTGCGAGCACGATGGCGGGGTCATTCACCAAAGCCCGTGCAATCGCAACCCGCTGCTGCTGACCTCCCGAAAGCTCATTGGGGCGGTGATGCATCCGGTCAGCCAACCCAACCGATTCAAGGGCCAGGCGCGCCTTCTCACTCCTGTCCTTGATACCTTTGGAATAACGCAGGGGGAGCTCCACGTTTGCCAGGGCGGTGGCGCGCGAGAGCAGGTTGAAACTTTGAAAGACGAAGCCGACTTTCCGATTGCGGATGGTCGCCAGCTGGTCATCGCTCATCCTGGAAACAGTCTCGCCATCCAGGAAGTATTCTCCGGTGGAGGGACGGTCTAGGCAGCCGATGATGTTCATCAGAGTTGATTTCCCTGAGCCAGAAGGGCCCATTATGGATACGACCTCACCCTTGGCAATGTTTATCGAGAGACCGTTGAGGGCATTGACCTCTACCAGGCCCATTTTATACACTTTAGTGAGATTCTGAGCCTGAATGACCCAACCGTTGGGAGGAGCGACCTCGTGACTGGAAGAGATGCTACTATCGTTCATGATCACCTTCCGCCAAACGGCCCACCCAGACTGAATATATCCTGTGGCGGGTTGAGCACCACCTGGTCGCCGACCTGTAAGTTGCCGCTGGTCACCTGGCTCTGGCTGTCGGATGAAGCACCCAGGGTTACCGGTGTTTCAACCAGCTGCCCGTTATTCAACAGGTAAACTACCTGCTTCCCATTCACCACCCTGACGGCGCGGTTGGGGACGAGGAGTGCATCCGTGATCTGATCAATGATGATGTTCACTGCAGCGGTCATGCCCGGTTTTACATTCTGATCATCATCAGTTAGCTCGACGGTCACATCGAAGTTGACCACACCCTGGAGTACATCTCCAACCGGTGCAACCTGGCTGACCACGCCCTGATACTGCTTATCCTGGATGGCATCGAAACTCAATGTGACCGGTTGACCTACCTTGATATTGTTGATATCCACCTCGGAGATTGTCACATCCACAAGTAAGCGCCCCAGGTTATCCAAGCGGAAAGCAACCGTAGCAGGGGAGACCTGGTCGCCAGGCTTGGCATCCACTTCGGTGATCGTGCCGGCAAAGGGAGAGGTTAGCGAACGAGAGGCCACTGTGGTTTGGGCAGCTTGCAAGCGCGCCTGAGCGGCTGTCAAATCGTCTGGGTTTGGGGATCGTTCGAGCTCGTAAAGTGTGGTGACAGCGTTGTTTAATTGCTGACCGGCATCCTGATAAGCTGTCCAGATGTTGTTGAGATATATCGCCAGGCCATAGACTGAATCGGTTGCGTTGGTAGTTTGAGCTTGATCAGCCATAATCTGTGCTTGTAATAATTGGATTTGAGCTTGCGTAGAGGTGATTTTAGCATCCTGGGCGGCAATATCAGCTTCGCTCCACACAGATGTACACCAGTTCAGGTTCGCCGTTGCGGTTTGTAATAGTTGATATTCGCGGCTGTTAAGGATATGTCCTGTGAAATTATATGCATTCAGTGCTGCATCATAAGCTTTCTGGTAATCAGCAATCGTGGTTTCATCACAGCGCTTTCCATTCATCCCTTTACGGTGATTGACGAGATCGTCAAGGGTGGATTGAGTATTGATCAGAACGGATTGTTTTTGTGCCAGGTCGGCCTGAATCTGAGCTAAATCGACGCTGGTATTTAGCGTATCGGTAAGAACCGTGCCAATGAAGTCTTTTGTGGAGGCTTCATAGGCAGATAATTTATCTGACAGGTTTTTGACGAGGTCGGTTGTATCCGAAGAGAGCCCAACTTGTATCTTATTTTGTTTGGAAAGACTGTTTTGAACGGCAATCTGCAAATCCGCAACTTTCTGAGAAAACAGAACGTCTCCTGGATGAGTACTGGCATTACCTTGTGCTACCGCCAGCTCATCCTGCAGCTGGCTGGAGGCGCGCACAGCCTGGTAATAAGCTTGTACATCGATGGGGGAGTTAGCCAATGGTAAATCATTCTGGGCAATATCGAGGGCTGTTTTCATGGTAAACCAATCGCTATATACATGCAAATCATTGGCGTGCTGATTGGTAATGATGGCGTTAGTCATGTTGTTTTGTGCTTGCTGATAGTTGGTATAAGCAGCTGCCAGTGCTCTCTCGGAATTAGAAATGGTGGAAAGATCAGGATTGGTCAGGTTAGCTAAAGCGTTGCGCGCCGTGATCAAGTCAGATTGAGCCAGGATAATATTTTGAGGCAGGGATGACTGTGCCAGGTTTGCCAGGGTTTGCCCAGCGGTGATCATCTGCCCCACCTGCACGTATACATTGTCAACAGTCCCAGTGGTCTGCCATAAGATCATCGCCGTCTGGTCAGCATGGACGGTGCCACTGGCGCCCACCGTGGCAGTCAGGCTGCCCCGGTTGGTAGTAAAAGTCTGAAGGCTGTTTATTGTATTTGCCCGTTTCCTGGCCTGGAAGAAGCGATTGCCGAAATAGCCGACGGTAAC
>JBGOYO010000435.1:0-2764 GCA_041479715.1 Anaerolineae bacterium | reverse complement strand
GAGTATGCAGAGAGGTCAGGGAGCGTTCCATCGACGCCATCCGCAAACCGGGCAGCATAAAGCGTCACACGGAATGTGCCGGCGAACTCTTCAAATTGGGGAGGCAGGAGACCCGCCTGACGAACTTCCTCGACAACCCGATCCAGCCCATAGCCGAGACGTTCCACATAACCCAGATCTGAAAGCACCTGGGAGATGACAGCATTGCGCGCAAAGCGTGCTTCCAAGAGGTTCTTCAATGTCACTGGTCCAACCAACGTACCAGGAGAGGAGATATCCAGCCGGTCGGTAAAAATATTCAAATGGATGTTATCTCCCTGCAGGTTGTAATCACGGTGGGCAACCGCATTCACTAACAGCTCCCGAACGGCATCAAAGGGATACTCAAGGCATTCCTGGTGCTGCAATCCTACTAACCGGACAGTGGTTTTCAGGTTCGTGCGGATAAAATCTTCTGCCTGTTTCAGCTGCTCAAGGAGATTTCCGGTGATATCCCGCTTGATATATGTTCCCGAAAGCGCCGCACCAGGGAATCGACCTGCCAGGATGGTGGCATTGGGGAGCCACTGCTGCGGATAACGCCCGAACAACAACAAGGCGGCATAGGTGGGCTGCAGGTCACTCCCAACGCGCACAAGGCAGCCGCGCCTGATTAATAATTCATAGGCTTTAACCGGATCATGGGCCGGCACAAAACCAATCGCCTGGGCATACGCCATGACCTGGTCGTCATCAAGGTCAGCCAACTTCGCATCGGGCACTGGACGGGATTCAAACTGGACCGTGCCGCGTTGATGAAGCAGTTTATACAGCTTGCGAGCTGATAAAGGATTGGTCTGTGCACCCTCCCTGCCAAGGTACCTGCCATCCAGGCTGTAGACATGTGGCAGACCGGCGGGGACACTAACCACAATCAGGTCAACTGGATTCAGCATTCCTTGCTTTTGAACCATCACCTTGCGTGGGATTGGCAGAACCAGGGTGGGGTCAGCCAGGAAAGCCGCCTGGAAGACACGCTCGCAGGCAGCCTCCGGGTCCTTTACCCCGATCAGCTCGCCAACACGGGGAGACACACCTAGAATTACCGTCCCGCCTTCCGTATTGGCCATACCAACCAGTGCTGCGGCTAATGAAGATAACGAGACCTCTTCCGGGAACCACTGCAGGGAAGGTCCCATCCCTGCCGTGAGAAGGGTTTTGATTTCAGCCATGGAATCCACTGGAAGCGACAATGCTGATTCTCCTCAGCTTACGAACCAAAAGAACCTGGCACATGTTGAACATTCTACCAACCTGTATCAGGTAATTGTATAATGAATCTATATAAAGAGTTATCTCATAATATCCGATGAGAAATTGGACATGTCATTATTGTAGGTATTATTAAGCGGCCCAATCATTGAAAAATCATCAAGCTGGAATATGCCACGACGCTAGGAGAGCACTTGCGCCTACCAATGACAAGTAGTAATAATAATTGTCCGATGTATTATCCGAGTCAGTGTCCTGAAGCCGGTTAGATTTAACTGGGGCTCGGCCCTGGAATAACCTCCACAACTACCTCGCCAGGCTTTGCCTTCGATTTTCTAGGGAGGTGTTCCTTAAGCGCTGAGTTTGGTTTGGGTGGGTTTAATGCCACTTCCAAAACCTGATCGATATGGTCCACCAGTACCAGCTTGAGCTCGTTGCGGGCGCGTTTTGGCACATCGACCAGGTCCTTTTCATTGCGTTTCGGCATAATCACGGTCTTGAGTCCGGAACGGTGGGCTGAAAGGACTTTCTCGCGAATTCCACCAACGGGTAAAACATGTCCGCGCAAGGTAATCTCTCCGGTCATACCAACGTCCTTTTTTACCTCGCGCCCTGTGTAGGCGGAAACCAAAGCAGTACAAATGGTGATGCCTGCGCTGGGACCATCCTTGGGAATCGCCCCTTCAGGGATATGGATGTGAATATCCAAATTCTCGTATACACCCGGGTCGATATTAAATTGGCTTGAGCGGGACTTCACATAGGAGAGGGCTGCCTGGGCAGATTCCTGCATCACATTACCGATCTGGCCAGTGATCTGCATATTGCCTTTCCCGTCCATCAGCAGCACTTCCACCGGCATGATCTCACCGCCATTCTCCGTCCAGGCGATGGCTGTGGCAACGCCCACTTCATCCTGGCGTTCAGCTTCCAGGCCGAAGAATTGGGGCGGACCCAAATATTTTTCCATTGCAGATGGGCTGACCTGGCGAGAATAGGTTTTGCCTTCGGCTTTCGTGCGGGCGATCTTACGACAGATCATGCCGATCTCGCGCTCGAAGTTCCGCACCCCGGCTTCATAGGTATATTCCCTGACGATACGTTTAAGAGCCTGATCCTGGAAATGAAGCTTTTCCTCGTCCAGCCCGGCCTCTTCTAGCTGGCGGGGAAGCAAGAATCGACTGGCGATCTCAATCTTTTCCTCTTCGATGTAGCCGGGAAATTCAATCATCTCCATCCGGTCGAGCAGGGCTGATGGAATGGGCCCGATATAGTTAGCAGTGGTGATAAACATCACCTTGGAGAGATCATAGGCCAGCTCTAGGTAATGGTCGGAGAAAGCGAAATTCTGTTCCGGGTCCAACACTTCCAGTAAGGCCGAAGATGGATCGCCACGGAAATCCTGCCCAAGCTTGTCCACTTCGTCAAGCATGAACAGTGGGTTGATTGTTCCAGCCCGACGCATGGTTTGTAGTATCCGCCCGGGTAAGGCACCGATATACGTGCGCCGGTG
>JBGOYO010000434.1:0-2766 GCA_041479715.1 Anaerolineae bacterium | reverse complement strand
TTCAACAGCTGGGTGCGGATGCGATAACGATAAACCCCTACCTTGGGTATGACGCTCTGGCCCCTTTCTTGACTGATGCAGAACGAGGTGTTTTTTTATTGTGCAAGACGTCCAACCCAGGGGCAGCTGATCTGCAAGATTTGCTGGTAATTGATCAGAATGCTGAACATGGGAAGGTCAGTGGATATTTATTATATGAAGAAGTGGCTCTTCTGGCAAAAGAATGGAACATCAAGGATAACCTGGGATTGGTGGTGGGTGCGACGCAACCTGAAGCACTGAGGCGGGTGCGATTACTGGCGCCCGAGATGTGGATCCTAACCCCGGGAGTAGGTGTGCAGGGTGGAGATCTCGCCACAGCTATGGCAGCTGGACTAAGAAGCGATGGGTTGGGTATGTTGATCCCAATCTCGAGAGGAATCTCGCAAGCGCCTGACCCAAAGAAGGCCGCGGTGGAGATTCAGAAGCAGATCCACCAGCAAAGGAAAGAAATTCAAGCTTTGCCGATGAGAACAGCGCAGCCTTCGGTGAGCCTCAAATTTTCTAAGGATTTCGTACAGCTGGCAGATGGACTGCTGGAGGCAGGATGCCTAAAATTTAGGCAATTCACCTTAAAATCCGGAATCATATCACCGATTTACATTGATCTCCGCCTGCTGGTATCCTTTCCGAAACTACTCGAACAGGTAGGGCGTGCGTATCTCCCAATACTGTATAAGTTGTCATTTGACCGGCTGGCAGGCTTACCCTATACTGCCTTGCCGATTGCCACCGTGATAAGCTTGCAGGGAGGCTGGCCGATGATCTACCCTCGAAAAGAAGTAAAAACTTATGGCACCAAAGCTGAGATTGAGGGAAATTTTAAGGAGGGGGAGCGCATCGTTGTGATCGATGACCTGGCCACTACGGGAGAAAGCAAGTTCGAGTCGATTGATAAATTAACTTCAGCAGGGATGAAGGTGGAGGATATCGTCGTGCTGATCGACCGCCAATCGGGTGCATTCGAGGCTCTGGCAAAGGCTGGATATAAGCTGCACGCAGTGACAACACTGACTGCCTTGCTGGATTATTATGAAGAGAGCGAAAAAGTGCCGGCAGAAAAGATCCTAATGGTCAGGGAATTCTTAAAGACGGACCAGTGAAAATTTATCCGCTTTTCCGAGCACTGCTTTTTCGACTAGACCCGGAGAAGGCTCACCAATTAACCCTGAGTGCGGTGCGGTTGGCGGGTGATATACAACCAATCAGGGCAGTATTACAATGGATATATGGCGCTCCTCCTCGACCTGTACGAGCTTTTGGATTGAGTTTTTCCAACCCAATCGGTCTTGCTGCCGGGTATGATAAAGATGGGCTGGGGTGGAGAGGGCTAGCCACGCTCGGTTTTGGTCACGTTGAGGTCGGGACGGTTACGCCGAAACCGCAACCAGGGAACCCGCAGCCAAGATTATTCAGGATTCCAAAAGAACGTGCTTTGATAAACCGGATGGGATTTCCAGGCAAGGGGGCTGATTTTGTTCTACGCCAAATCTCCAGACCACGTCCCAAGAACCTGGTGTTAGGGGTGAATATCGGTAAAAATAAAGATACACCCCTGGAAAATGCGGTTGAAGATTACCTGTTCCTATTGAAACTATTCGCCACTAAGGCTGATTACATCACCGTCAATGTAAGCTCACCCAATACAGTTGGATTAAGACAACTGCAAGAACGACAGGCATTGGACAATTTACTACACCAGATTTGTGCGGAACGAGACCGACTCTCACAACAGGCCACCGACAAAATTCCCATTTTAGTCAAACTTTCGCCTGATTTAACAGATCCACAGCTGGATGATGCCCTACAGGTTATCCTTGCTAACCAAATGGATGGGGTTATTGCCACCAATACCACCATTTCGCGTGAAGGATTGAGTACGCCGGTGGCGAGCGAACAAGGTGGCTTGAGCGGGAATCCATTGTTCGAGCGCAGCCTGCGAACGGTGGATAAGATTTATTTACGCACTGGTGGAAAACTACCCATAATCGGCGTGGGAGGTATTTTTAACGCATCCGGCGTCCAGAGGATGATGGACGCCGGGGCAATGCTCGTTCAGATATATACCGGTTTACTCTACGAAGGGCCGGGGATAGTTAAACGAATAATCCATAATTTACGAACATAAAATAACTTTTCCCCTCAGTCTTCGAAGACTTTTATTTCGACTTTCTCACGGCAGTAAAAAGTTGAAGCGCCACGCACCACTATTTTCCTGGGTCGCCTTAGTGGATACACCTACAACCTGAAACCAGGTGGTGCCTGGTTTGTAGGGGAACGGAGTGCCGTCTGGGTAGGTGAGAGACAAAACCGAATTGATCGTTGGGCGATTCCAAACCACCTGATACATCTTTCCATCCCGGAAAGCATAGGCTGTCCCGGTGCCGCTGAGCAATATATCAATGATCTCATTGGGCGGTTGTTGATAGTATTCATGACGGGCTAAAATCACAACTACATTCGAGGCGCTGATTTGCTGGTTATTCAACCGGTCGATGAGGGGGGCATATTCTTCACCCTGACCGGTATCGTAGACATTATCCTGAAAGCGCAGGTATTTTCCAGTGGAAGGGTCGTAGTCCCAGCGGGTATAGTTATCGCCAGAGTAGCGAACAAACATCTGTGTGCCAATCGTACCGCTAACGGGTACAGTTGGATTGAAAGTCATGCCATCCAGATTCTGCCGTCCATTACTGACACCTTGGGCGGTGATATGGGCGCTCATGG
>JBGOYO010000433.1:0-2769 GCA_041479715.1 Anaerolineae bacterium | reverse complement strand
CGAACATGTTTATTTCTATTGTGTACCTGTTGTCAACGATGAAACCAGACGGAGTTATCTGGAACGATCCTACAAATTAGGAAAAGAGTTTGCTCAATAATAGCGAATACGGGCAAGAGAGTCATCGTGGGATATTTTTCATCAATCTTACGACGCTATAGTACATACGCGCACGCATGGGGAAAGCGAAAATGCCAGCTCATCCCAGATTTGGGCTTACCGCAAGGCAGCCTGGGCGGTGGAAGACCTGGAGCAGTACGTCGGGCTGGTCTACCGCAGCCTGGGCCGGAAAGGTCTGGAGAGCATTCCGGGCATCAGCCTATCGCTTGCCGGTGAAATCGAAGCCCTTAGCGAAGTAAAATAAATCGCGTTGCTATTTAGGCAGCTGATACAGCTCCACCAACACCCCGCTGGTGCTCTTAGGGTGGATAAAGGCATACAACCTGCCATCTTCCCCGACTCTCGGCTGCTCGTTGATCAGCTGCACATTTTTTGCTGCAAGCTCCACCATCAATCCCGGCAGGTCTTTCACTTCAAGGCATAAATGGTGCAAACCTGGGCCGCGCTTCTCCAGGAAGCGGCTCAAACCAGAATCAGGTTTGGTAGGCTGGACGAGCTCGATCTCCGATTCCCCCAGGGGAAGGAAAGCGATGCGGGCGTCTTCCTGGGGATAGTCCGAGATGTGCGAAGGCTCAATCCCGAGGACGGTTTGCCAAAACTCCAATGAAGTATCGATGTTTTCGACCAGTACCGCGATGTGATGGATGCGTTTGATCTCAGGCATAACAACCTCTTCGAGATAGATTTATGATGGTCACACCCAGGCAGGTGGGTGATATTCGCCAAACACCCGGCGAAGGACACTGCAGATCTCACCCAGGGTGATATCGTTTTCAACACATTCGACGAACAAGGGTAGTAAATTAACCTCGCCCCTGGCTTCTTGCTCCAGCACGGTGAGCAGCTGGCTGACCTTGCCGGCATCCCGCTTGCTGCGCAATACCCTCAAGCGCTCGCGCTGGGTAGCCTCAATCGTGGGGTCGACCTTTAACCGTTCCAATGTGATTTTTTCGTCGCTTTGGAACGCATTGACGCCCACCACCACCTGCTGTCCTTGCTCAATTTCCTGCTGGGTGTGGTAAGCGGCATCCTGGATCTCACCCTGGACGTAGCCCTGCTCGATGGCTTTAAGCGCCCCACCCATCTCATCGATTTTCCGGATGTACTCCGTCGCCTGCTGCTCGATCGCATCAGTCAGGTATTCGATCAGATATGAGCCTGCCAATGGGTCGATGGTGTCAGCCACTCCCGATTCGTGGGCGATGACCTGTTGGGTGCGCAGAGCCACTCTGACGGATTTTTCGGTGGGCAGCCACAAGGCTTCGTCCATACTGTTGGTGTGCAGGCTTTGCGTCCCTCCGAGCACTGCTGCCAAAGCCTGTAGGGCAACCCGCACCACGTTGTTCTCCGGCTGTTGGGCGGTGAGCGTGGACCCGCCGGTCTGGGTGTGGAAGCGTAGGATCAGCGAGCTATCTTGTTTGGCTCCGAATCGCTCACGCATCAGTTTTGCCCACAGCCGGCGGGCAGCGCGGAACTTGGCCACTTCCTCCAGGAAGTTATTATGGGCGTTGAAGAAGAAGGAAAGCTGCCCGGCAAACTCATCCACATCGAGTCCCACCTGGATTGCCGCCTGGATGTAGGCAATGGCATTCGCTAAAGTAAATGCCACCTCCTGCACCGCCGTAGACCCGGCCTCGCGGATGTGGTAGCCGGAGATGCTGATGGTGTTCCAATGCGGCAGCTCTTGCTGGCAATAGCGGAACACGTCCGTGACCAGCCGCATGGATTGTGCTGGTGGGTAGATATACGTGCCACGAGCAATATATTCTTTAAGGATGTCATTTTGGATCGTCCCGCGTAGGGATTTAACTTCCACACCCTGCCGCCTGGCAACGGCGATATACATCGCCAGCAAGATCGAGGCGGGTGCATTGATGGTCATGCTGGTGGAGACCTTGCCAAGTGGTATCTGGTCGAATAAAATCTCCATATCCTCCAGGGAGGAGATTGATACGCCTACTTTGCCTACTTCACCCTGTGCCATCGGGTCATCAGCGTCATAACCGATTTGGGTGGGCAGGTCGAACGCCACCGATAGACCGGTTTGCCCCTGTTCGAGTAGGTAGCGGTAGCGGCGGTTTGACTCTTCGGAGGTGGCGAAACCGGCATACTGCCGCATGGTCCAGAAGCGCCCGCGGTACATGGTGGGCTGCACGCCGCGGGTGAAGGGATATTCTCCCGGGAATCCGAGCTGGTCCATGTAATCCGGGTCAGGGTCGGAGGGGGTCAGGATGGGTGGTAGCGGGATGCCCGAGGGCGTCTCGAACGAAAGTTTCCGTTCATGGAAATGTCGATCTGTCGAGCCGGTAATACGTTCCTGCCAGCGTTTATTTTCTTCTTCCAAGGTCATATAGGCCTCACTTTACAGTGCGAAATTATCCCCAAGAGTATACCTTATGTTCCTCCTTCCTGAACTCTCACCTGTTTTTTGGTGCTTCGTTATGGATGTGGTAAACTCACCCGCATGAAAATATTGGCGGTTGATATTGGCACCGGCACTCAGGATATCTTTCTTTATAATTCCGCTGTGGATATGGAGAACAACTTCAAGCTGGTGTTACCCAGCCCTACCATGATCGTCCACCGGCAGATCAAGCAGGCAACCAAAGAAGGTGTACCCATCCTCTTGACTGGCGTGACCATGGGAGG
>JBGOYO010000432.1:0-2769 GCA_041479715.1 Anaerolineae bacterium | reverse complement strand
CCCTTAAGGAATTGCGGTTGGCGATATTCTTCTGCGCTCAAGAGTGTAAATTTATGAAACTTTTACCGATATTATCGCTAAGGTAAAGAATAACACACTCAGGACGATGGTCACATAAAAGAGGGTTTTTTCAACCCCCCGGCGGGCGGTGAAGATGCCACCGGTATCTGCACCGGTCAGGCCACCCAGGCCCGCGCCTTTACTCTGCAGGATAACGCTGGTAATCAGCGCCACCGATACGACGAGCAATGAAATATCTACTACGTTAACCACAACCAGCCTCCGAACAAAAAATATTTTCCAGTTTTTACTATATCAGACGCCTAAGCTTGCCGATTATACCTTCGCTTGATTGAATCGTCAAACCCAAACTCAGGTTTCACCTCAGTGGATAGGAGGATTAGGTATTGCATGCACTATATCAAGAAGCAATCACATTTATAATAGTAATGGATATTATTCCGAATTCAGCCTCCACCTTGATATCTGAGACTTGATATCTGAGAGAATGCATGCCAGAAATCATCCTTAATTTGCATATGCATACCCGTTATTCCGACGGCGACGGCTCGCATACGGATATAGCCACGGCAGCTATGAAGGCGGGTTTGGATGCTGTTATCGTCACCGACCACAACGTATTGGTGAACGGTCCAGCCGGATACAAGAATGGCGGTGACCGTCGTGTGCTGATGATGGTGGGGGAGGAAGTCCACGACCAGGCACGCACTCCCCAAAAAAACCATCTTTTAGTATTTGGGGTGAATCGCGAGATGGCAACCTTTGCCTACGACCCACAGCTCCTGTTAGATTCTATCGCCAAGGTGGGAGGTTTATCATTTCTTGCCCACCCGGTTGACCCTGCAGCCCCTGCGGTTCACGAAGGTGACATTTCATGGGTGGACTGGAACGTGCACGGTTACACCGGTCTTGAGCTATGGAATGGCTTCTCCGAATTCAAACCGCGCATCAAATCCATCCTGCATGCGTTATTTTTTGCCTATTTCCCACGCCGCATTAACCGTGGGCCTCTGCCTGAGACGTTGCATAGGTGGGACGACCTGCTTTCTGGCGGGAAAAGAGTGGTTGCGGTGGCTGGTTCTGATGCGCATTCTCATCGTATGCACCTCGGTATACTAAAACGGACCATATTTCCCTACGAATTTCACTTTAGAGCGATTAACAACCACGTTTTTATTCCCAACGCACTTGGTATGGATGCTGCATCTGATTCCAGCATGATTCTAGACGCTCTTCGCCAGGGGCATTGTTTCATCGGGTATGATCTGCCCGCTCCCACACGTGGTTTTCGCTTCACCGCCCGTGGATTTGAAACCTCCGCCCAAATGGGTGATGAGCTGAGCAGCAAGGGAGGGGTTACTATCCAAATCCGCCTGCCCATAGTGGCCGAATGTATTCTTCTCAAGGATGGCGAGCCCATGCGGACCTGGCACAAACATGATCTATGCACTTACATCACCACCGAACCCGGAGTTTATCGGGTGGAGGTTTACATCAACTTCCTCGGAAGAAGGAGGGGTTGGATTTTCAGTAATCCGGTGTATGTCAGGTAAAGATGGTCTATATTTTTGATCATTACGATTTTGTTATTAATGTGCTAGAAAATTGCTAATCATACTAATATATAATAACTCAGCTAATTAATATTGGTGAAAATGAGCCCTATATGAAAACAATTATCCTGGCAGGTGGATTGGGAACACGCCTTCAAGAAGAAACCACGGTCAAGCCGAAACCAATGGTGGAAATTGGCGGGCAACCCATTCTCTGGCATATTATGAAGATCTACGCCATGTATGGGCACACGGATTTCGCCATCGCCATGGGATATAAATCTGAGATTATACGTTCGTATTTTCTAAATTATTATTATCACCATTGCAATATGACCGTTAATTTAGGCAACGGTAAAATTGAAATTGAAGATGGCGACCATGATGACTGGAATGTATATCTGGCAGATACTGGCGATAAAACCCAAACCGGTGGACGGATAAAACGCTTGCGCAATTGGATCGGAAATCAGACTTTTATGTTTACTTATGGCGATGGGGTATCTGATATTAATATCAATGAACTGATAAAATTTCATAGAAAAAACGGTAGACTTGCGACTGTAACAGCGATTCGTCCTCCTTTTAGGTTTGGATCAATCGTTACTGATGGGGATTATGTTCAGAGATTTCTTGAAAAGCCGATTGCTGGCGAGAATTGGGCATCTGGTGGTTTTTTTGTATTGGAGCCAGATGTATTGGACTACATTAGCGGAGATGATATGCCTTGGGAATGGAAACCATTAGAACATCTTACCAATGAAGGACAGCTGGTTGCATACAGACATGAAGGTTTTTGGCAATGTATGGACACGATTCGGGATGTTCAGTATCTTGAGGGATTGTGGTCGCAAGGGAAAGCTCCATGGAAAATATGGTAGATCCTGCTCATTTTTGGGTTGACCGACCCGTATTCGTGACGGGTGCCAGTGGCTTGGTAGGCGGATGGCTGATCCGAAGGTTATTAGCTGCTGGAGCGGATGTTGTATGCCTGATCAGAGATTGGGTCCCTCAATCGGAGTTGAACAAGTCACGGCTGATAGAAAACGTAAAAGTGGTTAGAGGAGATGTGCGGGATCAAGAATTACTTGAACGCACATGGGGGGAATACGAAATTTGCACCGTCATTCATCTAGCCGCTCAGACGATAATCACTATAGCAAATCGAAATCCAATCTCTACCTTCGAATCTAAT
>JBGOYO010000431.1:0-2774 GCA_041479715.1 Anaerolineae bacterium | reverse complement strand
GCCAGCACTGACGAATCCATTCGCTAGGCGCACATCCCTGACGCTGTTGACCGGTTCGTGCACTGGGTGCATCCAAAACATAGAGCCAATGCCGGTGGCGATGGCAGGGTGACCACTCTCCTGGGCAAACCGGTTGATCTCGTCCCGAAAGCGATCACCCATCGCGTTCAACCGTGCATACAGCTGCGGTTCCTGGCTCAGGCGTCGCAGAACAGCCGTCCCGGCTGCGGTTACCAGTGGGTTCCCATTAAATGTCCCAGCCATCAGGATTGAACCCGGCTCAGTATCGTATTCCATCAAGCGCATCGCTTCGACAGTTCCACCCACCGCCCCAAAGGGAAGACCACCACCTGCGATCTTTCCGAAGGTACTTACATCTGGAATAACCCCGAAGAACTCCTGAGCCCCACCAGGGGCTAAACGGAACCCGGTTATCACTTCATCAAATATGAGGAAAGCTCCGATCTGGCTTGTGATCCTGCGTAGTTCTGAAAGAAATTCACGGTTCGCGGGTATTGTGCCTGCAGCACCCTGCACGGGCTCGATGATCACGCCAGCCAGCTGAGATGCATGATTACGGATCTTGTCGAAGGCAGCCGGGTGATTGAAGGGCAAGACAATGGTGTCCTTCCATGCTCCTTCGGCTAGCCCAGGGCTTTCGGGAATTGCCGTTGGATCATCGATTGGTCCGAACTCATCGGGATTCGGGCGCGGGCGACCGAAGCTTACAGCCAGGAGATCATGAGTTCCGTGATACCCTCCCTCGAATTTCGCCACCAGGGGACGCCCTGTTGTAGCACGCGCCAGCCGAAGAGCGTACATGGTTGCCTCAGTCCCCGAGTTGCAGAACGTCACCTTATCTACGCCTGGTACCATGTCGCAAAACAGCTTGGCAAACGCATATTCATACTCGTGGCATTGCCCGTATGAGGTTCCGCGGGGCAACGCCTCTCTGATAGCTGCTTCGACCTCGTCCGGTGCGTTCCCAAGGATCATGGTTGAGAAGCCAAGCATACAGTCTATGTACTCATTGTCATCTGCATCCCATATCCTGGCGCCTTTAGCCCGCTTAACTACCATTGGGAAGGGGTCTGCCAGCCGGAAGAGGCTGCCTACACCTGCCGGCATGACGGTGCGATTCCTTTGCCAGATCGATAGTGACTTGGGACTCTTAGCTATTATCTCGCCACGGTACGTATTTAGAATACTTGCGATACGTTCCTCGTCATGCATGGTATTTTCTCCTGAAAACTGCTTTGCTCTTTTGCAACTGAATATCAGCGACACTTCGCTGGGTTTATTTTTTGGGGTAGTTACTGTTCTCCTATCACCAAATTCACTGAATTAGATCTGCCTTATATTGATACAGAATTAACTCGGTTATTTAATCGATTCGTCTTCTTGTATACTCGCACGGAGTGGAATGCAGCCGGGCGTGGCGGGCTTGGTGGTCTGGACAGGTGAATTGACCATCGTCGTAAAATAATCGAGATATCAGGCTTATCTGGGAGCCGTTGTGGATATAAAATTCCTGACCGCTTCAAGGGTTTGGGCAGGCTGCTCATCATGTGGGTTATGGCCGGCACGATCGATGATCACCAGGCGGGCGTCAGGAATTCCAGCAACCAGCTCCTGCTGGTGTTCAGGTGGGAACTGGAAGTCGTCCCGGCCTGCCATCACCAGGGTAGGCACCTTGATCTCCCCGAGCCGGTCCATCACCGTCCAACCCTTGAGAATCTGGCTTTCCCCAAAGATCATTGCCTCGGGCTGTATCTTCGTTTGTATTCCCGTGATCAACATATGAGGTATATGCGAAAGGCCGGTGTGGGGGTTATATGCTTTTCCCAACTTCATCAGGGCTGGAAACATCTCGTTGGGTTCAATCTGCCCGTTTAAGAAGCGCCGGGCCAATTCTACGATTTCCGGACTAAATCCACGCTGTGCAAGGACTTTGGGTGCATTCTCCTGCGCCCAACGTATGTCACCGCAAGTATCGACCAATAGCAGGTGGGACAGGCTTTGGGGATAGCGTAGTGCGTATTCCAGGGCGACCATCCCACCAAAGGAATGCCCTAGCACCGCCCACTTATCGAAGCCCAACGCCTGGCGCAGCGCGTCTGCATCGGCGGTGAGGTTCTCCATCGTCATGGAGGTGACTTCAGCCCCCTCGGAGCGCCCGTTACAGCGGTGGTCATAGAATACCAGCGTAAAGTGGTCGGCACACGGCCGGTAAGCCATCATCGTATACATGTCTGCTCCCGGCCCGCCGTGCATTAAAACGAGTGGATATCCGTTTCCGATGACTTTTACATTCAGAGAAATCCCCCGGATTGACATTTTCGTCATAAGCTACCCTCCCAGCAAAAGTTGCGCTGAGTTACGTCAAACGGTTGATTCTTCTGACTACTGGTTCACTGGACATCACCACGGGAATTAGTTAATTTACTAATCGCGCTTGCCTGGACACTTAATTTTATTCTAGCACAGATTGCGAAAATACAATCGGCTTGTGGGTTAATCATTATTGCACAAGACCAAAATGCTATGCCCATATTTTCGCTGCAGTGTTAACTCAATTACACTAGAATTACACCACTGCATGAAGCAAGGATATGTGATTTACAGCCCTGTGCATAGGGGGAGATAAGAACTATTAACCTTGTTTTGAAAATAAATTTAGCTTGGAGTGGCTCGAACTCTAAACCACACGCATTAACTCATACGCAGTGAATGCCCGATCTTTTTTTCGAACATCAGGTTTGAGAGCTCTATGG
>JBGOYO010000430.1:0-2779 GCA_041479715.1 Anaerolineae bacterium | reverse complement strand
GAGTGATAACAGTGATTTTGGGGCCATGGGCAAGATTATCGGTGAAAAGATCGAAGCATCGAAAGCCATTCCCTACATCCAAGGGGTTGAATCAGCTTCCCTCGAGAACCTGAAATCCTTCTGCGCCAGCCTTGCCACCTACGGAGGGGCAGCTCTGTTCCACATGCCGGGCATCACCCCAGAAGCGAGCCAATTTGCACCTCCCGGCGAAAGGATAACCATTACCCAGGCTGATCTTCAGGCTGCCGCCGTTTCGCTGAACGATGCGCCTGAATCACAGGTCGATTTCGTCAGCCTGGGCTGCCCACATCTGACGATTGACGAAATCGCCCGGATCGCCCACCTGCTGGAAGGCAGGCAGGTGAAGGTGGAGTTCTGGATCACCACCGCCCGTCCGATTAAGCGCCTCGCTGACCAATTGGGATACACCCGCATCATCGAGACCGCCGGGGCCCAGTTTGCGGCCGATACCTGCTGTGTGGTTGCTCCCATCCAGGGGCGCTTCTCAGTGATGGCCACCGATAGCGCCAAAGCCTGTTATTACGCCTATGCCAAAAACAGACTCAAGACGGTATTCCTGCCATTCGATGAAGTAGTGCGGTTGGCCTTGCGATGAGAATGCAAGGTCGAAGTATTTTTCCTGGCACCGCACAGGGTGAAGCCCTGGTCACCACCCAGGCAATCTCATTTTTCGGTGGTGTAGACCCTGATACCGGGGTGGTGGTCGAGCGCGGGCATGAGCTAGAAGGTAAATGTATCTCCGGCAAGGTGCTGGTTTTTCCCACCGGGAAAGGTTCCACCGTCGGGTCATACACCCTCTACCGCCTGAAGCGTAATGGTCGTGCCCCGCTCGCCATCCTGAACGCAGAATGTGAGACTATTACTGCGGTAGGCTGCATCATCGCTGAGATCGTATGCGTTGACCGGCTGCCTATCCATGATATCCTCACCGGGAGCCTGGTGAGCATCAACGGTGATGTGGTCGATCTGGAACAAGCGGTCAATAATATGAATAGCGGAGAACAATTATGAAAAATCGAACCCTGCTGATGATCCCGGGTCCCGTTGAGTTTGAGCCGGCCGTACTGGCTGCCATGGGAGAACCCACCACCAGTCACCTGGCACCCGATTTTATCGAGGCTTTCGGCCAAGCCCTGCAAGACTTGCGCACGGTTTTCGAGAGCCCAGCCGGTCAGCCGCTGGTGCTGGCGGGCTCAGGCACCCTGGCGATGGACTGCGCTGGGGCCAACCTGGTTGAGCCAGGGGATAATGCCCTGGTGGTGGATACGGGTTATTTCTCCGAGCGTTTTGCCACTATTCTGCAGCGCTATGGCGCCCAGGTTACCCGCATCTCCGCCTCACCCGGTAGCCGCCCCAGCCTGGAGCAGGTCAAAGCCGCTCTGGAAGCTGATTCTTTTAAGCTGCTGACCGTTACTCATGTGGACACTTCCACCGGAGTAATTGCCGAGGTTAAGCAGATTGCCGCATTGGGCAGGCGCTACGGGGTGCTGGTTGTCGTGGATGGGGTGTGTTCAGTAGCAGGGGAAGCACTGCATATGGATGCCTGGGGAGTCGATCTCGCCCTCACTGCCTCGCAGAAAGCCATCGGGGTACCGCCCGGGCTGGCATTGTTGATGATCGGTCCGCACGCCCTGGAAACTTTTCAGAAGCGCACAACCCCGGTGCTCAACTATTACGCCGATTGGACCAATTGGCTGCCCATCATGCAAGCCTACGAAGCCCGTAAAACGAGCTACTTCGGCACCCCACCGGTGAACCTGATCTTCGCACTCAGTATCAGCCTCAAGCAGATCCTGGCAGAGGGCATGCCTCAGAGAATTACCCGGCACATCGCCATCAGTCAGGCATGCAAGGCAGGCATCCAGGCGCTTGGATTGAGCCAGGTACCGCAGAAACCGGAATATGCCGCCCATACCCTCACCGCACCCCGTTACCCAATCGGGGTGAATGGAGCGGATTTCCTGAGGCGGGTTTTAGAATCCGGCGTGACCCTGGCAGGTGGGTTACTGCCGGCCATCCGGGGTGAGTATTTCCGCATCGGGCACATGGGTGCGGTCACCCCCAGCGATATCCTGGCGACGATCAGCGCCATCGAAAGCGCTCTTGCGGGCTGTGGGTATAAATTTACCCCAAATGCAGGTGTTGAGGCCGCTGAGGTTGCGGTGCGCAAGACGAACTGCTAAATCGGGTCAGGCCGGGTTTACACATCCTTTGTCCCCCCAACATTCCACATTGCCTCCCCACCTGCGGGAGGCTTATGATTCTGCTTTGCGTCACACTTTATGTGACGAAAAGTATTCCTTCATCGGCTCGAAGTATGAGTCCACCCAGCCTTGTTCATACTGACCACCATGCGGTGGCAGCCCGGTGTGATGCAGGGTAAGCTTGGTCTCCTTCCCAGCAGGCTCCAGGGTGATTTCGATGCGCGAGTCAGGTTCATCGGCGCTAAATTCTGATGTCCGCCACGCCTGCACAATCCGCTTTTTGGGCACCAGCTCCAGGTTTTTCCCGTGGATGTATCCATCCCAGGCATCAAATTCACCCCCCACAATGGCTGTTACGGTCGCTGGGCTGCCTGTCATGGCAGCATGACCTTTAGAGCTCAGCCAGGCATCATATACTTGCTCCGGTTTGGCCAGTATTAACGTTGATACTACAAACTCAATTGCCATATTATTGTCCCTCAAAAAAACAACCCGGAAGGATTGTCCTTCCGGGTGCTGAACTTACTTGCCTATTTTTTCCTTGATGGCAGCCT
>JBGOYO010000429.1:0-2787 GCA_041479715.1 Anaerolineae bacterium | reverse complement strand
CCCAGGGCGATGTCCTGCAAAGCCAGGGTATATTGGTTGGTGGCCTCACCGGCTACCAGGGTAGATTGGTAGTGGGTACGCTGGTCGATCGCTGAGTTGTATCCCGCAAATCCACTGCCGCCGGCGATCAATGCCAGAATCAAAACCGCCACCACTGCCCATACAATCCACATGCGCCTGCCTTTATGCTGCTTTGCCGGCTCGTCGGGAATATCCGGGGCCAGGTTTAAGCCATCACCACCCGTCATGGAGGGCTGTGTCTCACCCAATGTTGCCTGTGCCTCAGGTTCGGATGGTTCTGGCGCGGTCGATGGGGCAGCACTTGCCTGCTGCATTACACCCGCTTCAGGTGTGATAGGCACGGGTTGAGTGACGTTCATCCCCCCGGTTTGATCAAGCGGGGTCGTATCACGCGGCAAAGCTTCACCCGCTACTGGCTCACTTTGTCCGTCCGGCAAATCTGAAGTCGGACTGGTTTCGTCTAATTTGGAAGAATTCATTCCGCCAATTATACCTCAGTGAAAAAGACGCCCTCGGAGGGGCATTGGTTCCACTGGTTTCGGTTGCCCGGTGAGCTTTATTTTGGACGACCCAGCAGGTCGGCTAATTGTTGTGCCTGGGAGGCATGCACCAGCGCGATCACCTCATCCACTGGGGTAAGCTCGGTGTTCCCATTCGGCACGATCAGCTCTCCTTTGCGGATAACCGCTGCAAACACACATTTGGAAGGCAGTTCGATATCTCTTAGTTTCTTGCCCACCACCACCGCCCTCGGGTCAACTTTCTCTTCGACGATCGAAAATTCGCCTTTGCGCAATTTGAGCAGCGTCATCATGTCACCCAGCGACATTTCCTCGGCAATCAGCTTCGCCAGGATGTCTGATTGGCTTAAGGCCACATCCACGCCCATCTCAGGAGTGAACAGCCACATGTTTTTGGGATTATTCACCCGGGCGATGATGCGCGGTACCCCGAATTCAAAGCGGCCCAGTGTTGTGATAACCAGGTTGTCCTCATCGTCGCCGGTTACAGCCGCCAACACCTGGGCTTGCCCGATACCGGCGCTTTCAAGCACGCTCGGAGAGCTGCCATCGCCGTCAAATACCACCTCATCTGGCAGCTCTTCTTTGAGTCTCTCCAACACTGCTGGCCGGTCTTCAACCAATTTAACCTTATGCCCGGCTTTCAATAATTCAGTCGCAAGCTGAGAGCCGGTCTTACCACCACCCACAATGATGACAAACATGTTTACCCTCCTTCCATTAACCCTAACAGGGTTTTAAAGCGCCCCAAAGACGAAGCCAGGACTGCAGCATGCAGCAGGTCACCTTCCTTGAACTGGCTCCCCAGGGTGGGAAGGAATGCCGCACCCTGGCGGGTGATGGCGATGATGTGGATTTCATTTGAAACAGTCACGTCTTTCACCATTCGTCCAGCCAGTTGCAGCGGAATTTCGATGCTCACCAGGCTCACTTCTCCACTCCCAAAGCTGACGATAGGGTCCAGCTCGGCTGAGGTGAGCAGCTCGCGCAGGCGTTCGGCTCCCCAGGTTGTTGACGAGATGGTTAACATCCCGAGACGGCGGTAGATTTCTGCGCGCTGGGGGTCGAACAGGCGCGCCACCACCCGTGGGACGTGGAAAATGTTATGCGCAATGCGGGCTGCCACGATATTGGCGTTATCCGATGAGCTCGCCGCCGCAAAAGCATCTGCCTGTTCGATCCCGGCTTTCATTAATACATCCCGGTCGAATCCCACTCCGTTGATCTTCTGACCTTTAAAATTGGGCCCCAGGCGTGCCAGGGCTCTTTCATCGTAATCGATCACCACCACCTGGTGACCTTCGTCGACAAGCAGCCGCGCAAGCTGCTCACCGACACGACCGCACCCCATAATAATGACTTTCATGTTTCCTCCTTGCTCATGGAACTGTTGATCACTTGGTGTGCAAAACGTTCCCGAAACCGAAATATCGTTTTTAAAATCCAATCCATGCCGTAGATAATGAACGGGAAAAAGATTAATCCGATCCATAGTACAGGCGGTATGGCGACATTTCCGAATATATTAGCCAGGGGCTTGATATAGATCAAACCAAGCAGGATCGCCACATCAATAACAATCCCGCGGATCAGGGTGGGGTTGCTCAGCCAGCCAAGGTAGCGCCCGCGGTTGCGCTCGGTGCGGCAAGCGAACGCGTTGCCAACCTGCGCCATGACCACGCCCGCATAGTAGATTGTAATTGCCAGGTTGTTCTGGTAAGCGTGCGGGATGGTGGTGAAAATCGAATCGTGCAAGGAATGAAGAAAAGGTACATCCAGAAAATTATTCACGAAGTAAAAAGCCCCGAAGCAGAGTAGTGCCTCAAGCAGCCCGAGCCATAAAAATGACCTCCGCAGCAGTCGTCCATCCACCAGGGGTTGCTGCTTGCGCCTCGGTGGTCGCTGCATCACATCCCGCTCCGGGATTTCACTCCCCAGCGCCAGGGCCGGAAACAGATCGGTTCCAAGGTCAATTGCCAGGATTTGCTTCACTCCCAACGCAAGCGGCATCACCGCCGGCGTCAGCAGGGCGGTCATGATGAACGGCAAGATTTCGGGCACATTGCTTGAAAAGATATAGGTAGTGAATTTACGCAAGTTATCGTAAACCGTGCGGCCCTCTTCGATGGCGCGAGCGATGGTGGAAAAGTTATCATTGGTGAGGATCACATCCGCTGCTTCTTTGGCGACGTCGGTTCCCACCAGCCCCATCGCCACACCTACATCGGCTTTGCGCAGCGCGGGT
>JBGOYO010000428.1:0-2803 GCA_041479715.1 Anaerolineae bacterium | reverse complement strand
TGATTACTTGCAAATTCATCCTCCCTGCGGTATCCTTAGCCGTTGGGAGTGGTTGAGTTCCGGTGGGCTCCCCGGTCTTCAAAACCGGTGGCGGGTCGCGTTGCGGGCCGCGGTGGGTTCGACCCCCATCCACTCCCGCCTGTTGTTCTTATAGGTAAAAAAAGGATTGGGAAAAATGTTGCAGCCAGTTGAGATTGTTCAACCCGTACAAGATGATGTTTACACTCCGATTATCGCCCAATATTTCCGCATCGACACCACAGAATGGGGTGATAGCAAGAATAAGTTTTTAGTCCGATATCTAGGTCAGCTGTACAGTCAGGATTCAGCGCAAGCTTATGATCAAATCGCCAAAACCTTGCGCCCGGAGTACGTAACACCTTTTTTTCGTTTGGAAGAAAACCGCCAGGTTATCCAATTAATGAAAGGGATTATTCAGCCGAAACCTTCCCGAAACTGGGGAAATATCTTGTTTTTCTTTCTAACAGTTATTAGTGTGACATTTACTGGTGCTTACTTCTTCGCCAACAGTGATCTACCCTCCAATATTCCTGGCTTGTTTAATTTCATGCTGAGTGGTCTGCCGTTTGCGGTTTCTTTACTGGCTATCTTGCTCTGCCATGAATTCGGTCATTACCTTGCCGGTCGCTATCATAAAACTGCAGTCACCCTACCTTTTTTCATCCCATTTCCGTTAAGCTTATTTGGTACCTTGGGTGCCTTCATCCAGCTTAAGGAACCTCCCAGGAACAGGCGCATCCTCCTGGATATTGGGATTGCCGGTCCTCTGGCGGGCTTGCTCGTAGCTATCCCCGTCCTGCTTTATGGACTGTATATCTCACCCGTGGTCCGGCTCCCCATTGCATTACCACTTGGTCAGGTTTTTGAAGGCAACTCACTCTTATACCTCCTGCTCAAATTCATCGCCAAAGGTCAGCTTTTTCCTCAACCAATTACGTACGCTGGAATGAATCCAGTGATTTATTGGATCCGTTATTTCTTCACGGGTACACCACTTCCGGCAGGTGGTTCGTATTTAGAACTGAGTCCAATCGCCTGGGCTGGCTGGGCGGGTATGCTGGTTACAGCACTCAATTTAATCCCCGCTGGTCAATTGGATGGCGGTCATGTCATGTATGTGCTTCTGGGAAAGCGGACAGCCAAACTGTTACCTTTCATTCTGCTTGGTTTGGTGTTGCTGGGTTTCTCATGGCATGGTTGGTGGATCTGGGCTGCCTTGATCTTTCTTTTCGGTCGTTACCATGCAGAGCCGCTTGATCAGATCACTCCGCTTGACCCAAAACGGCGCGCACTGGCAGTACTCGGTGTATTAGTTTTCATATTAGTCTTTATTCCTGTGCCTTTGATGTGATCATCCCCCGAAATTATCCACTGAAAAAGCAAGCCCTCAATCGCTTCTACTCGCTGGCGTGAAAACCGCTTACGCAGGCCACCGACTCTACGAACTGTATTGGAGATCGTTCACACCACGCACCATCTGCAGCCAAATTCCTACGGTCTGGCTTCACTCAGCATTTCAACATGATCAATCGCCCCCGCCACACTGAACACGCTGAACTCAAATTCCTTCTCCCCGGCTGACTTCCACTTTCGCGCCCCGACAATATTTCCATCTGCATCGTAAGCAACTGCTAATACCCACAGCTGAGAAAGCGGTGGTGAATTCTCCGGCAGCACCACCGCGCCCATGACCGTTGCTCCGCCCCCATCCGGGTTGATCTCAACCTGATCGACCTTCACCTGTGATTCTAGGTATCGCTGATCATCCGCAGCGACAATCATTGCGCTGAGCACTTTACTTTGGATCTTGAATTCATCCGGCAGCGGTGGGGCGAAGTAAGCCATGATCGGGATTGTGCTGCCTGGTCTTAGGATATTCAATGGAGCATACGCGGTCTGACTGGTGATATTTTCACCCGCATTATTATATATCCCCATCCAAACCGATAGGTTTTCAACGCTAGATTCTTGATCATTATGTATTGCCATTATGCACCAAGCTCCTCCATCTCCAGTCCAATAGCATCGCGGTTGCTCAGCCTGCAGCGCCGCTGGCGTGGGGGTTGGCAGGTCTTTTGGGATTTCTCCGCTGATCGGGATGATCAACTTCAGCCCTTCACCCATGTAATGTGGGTCGACCGTCGGGTTGGCTGCCTGTAAATCCTCCAGCTTGATCCCAAACTGGAATGCGATCCCTAGCATGGTATCGTTATTTTTCACCAAGTAAATGAAGGGTGTCGGTGTGGGTGTTGGCGTGACGGGAATCGTAACCTCAAAGGTTGCGGTTGGTATCTGCGGGCTGGGTGTCAGCGATTGATACGGCGTTATTATCCCTTTCGGCGTGACTGTCGATGTAGCTAGGACCGTCGCCTGACTGCATCCACTTAATAACATTTCCACACCCACAAGAATACTTACCATCCTGCGCATCATAGTCCCTGATTATACCAATCTATGTTTCAGCGATAACAATGGCTCATTAATATCCCAGCAGGCATATCCTCCTTCGATCGCTCCTCGTACAGACCATCACGACAATTTATTGTGTACATTATTTATTATTGTTCATTGTGTTCTTTGTTTTTATTGGGTCCGTTGTGTATTCATTTTTACCTAATGAACTCTCACTTCTTATTCAGATAAAAATCGCTGCATAAACTTGCCCTCATCGACATGCTGTGCTAAACTTTACCTGATAATCCAATGGCTCAAGAAAAGATGTACAAAGCCGCCCTTGAAGCCATCGACCAGGGGCAAACTACCCGGGCACGAGATTTATTCA
>JBGOYO010000427.1:0-2807 GCA_041479715.1 Anaerolineae bacterium | reverse complement strand
CAGTTTAGACTCATTATCCTTTCCGATTCGAGCTGCTTTCTACTACCCCTGGTTCCCAGAAGGATGGACACAGCAAGGAATCTATCCGTATACTAACTATAAACCCACAATGGGTTACTATGATCTGGCTGACCCGGCGATCATTCAGCAGCAAATAAAAGCCATGTCATATGGAAATATTGAAGCGGGCATTGCTTCCTGGTGGGGGCAGGGATCAGCCACGGATAAGCGTATGCCAGCACTGCTATCTGCGGCTGCTGGAACCCCGTTCAAATGGAGTGTCTACTATGAGCCCGAAGGCGTGGGCAACCCGGATGTGAGCACGCTGAAGGCAGACCTGATCTATCTGAAGGATAAATACAGCAGCGATCCAGCTTACCTGCGCATCGACAACCGTTTTGTGGTCTTCGTTTATGAAGACGTAAAAGATGGTTGTGCGATAGTGGATCGTTGGCACCAGGCAAATACGGTGAATGCTTACATTGTGCTCAAAGTGTTTCCAGGCTACCAGTCGTGTGCCAACCAGCCGGATGGATGGCACCAGTATAGCCCGGCTAAGGCAGCAGTTTCACTGGGTCAATACAGTTACACGATCAGCCCAGGGTTTTGGAAGGCAGGTGATAACTCACTACTGGCGCGCAACCTGGTGGCATGGCAGCAAGATATTATCAAGATGGTCGCTTCCGGGGCGAACTTTCAGTTGATTACATCATTTAATGAATGGGGAGAAGGCACAGCGGTCGAATCAGCAACCCAGTGGGCCACTTCCTCGGGCTATGGGGCTTATCTCGATGCATTGCATGCTATTGGCCCTGCCTCCACTACCGTCGCGCAGAGTCCTGCAAGCACGCCAGGTTCCGACCCGGTGGTCATCGCAGCGGGTGACATCGCCTCCTGCGGTTCAACGGGTGATCAGCAAACAGCTGCGCTAATTGCTAATATCGCAGGAACAGTGATTACTTTGGGTGACAACGTGTATGAGTCAGGTACAGCTAGCCAATTTAAGAACTGCTATGATCCTACCTGGGGTAGTCAAAAAGCGCGCACATTCCCAGCAGTGGGAAATCATGAGTACCTGACCAAGAGCGCGGCTGGTTACTTCAATTATTTCGGTGCAGCCGCGGGAGATCCCCAAAAAGGCTATTATAGTTATGATCTCGGTGCATGGCATATTGTGGTGATTAATGCCAATTGCTCTGAAGTAGGTGGCTGTGGTGTAAACTCTCCCCAAGGACAGTGGTTGACCACAGACCTGGCTGCTCACCCGGCGCTGTGTACCCTGGCGTACTGGCATCAACCCCGTTTCAGCTCAGGCGAGCATGGAAATGATACCGGGATCCTACCGATCTGGCAAATACTCTATAATGCTGGTGCAGATCTGGTCTTAAATGGTCATGACCATGATTACGAACGATTTGCGCCTCAGGACCCGAATGGTGCCGCGGATCCTTCGCATGGTATACGTGAATTCGTGGTGGGAACCGGCGGCAAAGGTCTCCGGCCAATAAAAAGCCCGATCGCAAATAGTGAAGTGCAGAACGATAATACTTTCGGCGTGCTCAAGCTGACCTTGCATCCGACTGGATATGCTTGGCAGTTCGTCCCCGTTGCAGGCAAGACCTTTACTGATTCAGGCAGCGGAGTCTGCCACTGATCAGGATTTGGTTTAGCGATAAAAGGATCATAAAGAACAAAACCAAAATCGCCCACATCAGTTTGGGCGATTTGTTTTGTTGGTTGCCGTGGTCGGCTGGTGGGATCTAAAAAAATCATTCGGATAGCAAATTCTAAACAAGACCCTATAACTTGATGAACCTGATATTAAGCGAATAATTATCCAAAAACCTTTACAATATCTATACAATATGTTATATTTAGGTCTAATGAGTGTGGATAAAGACTGATCGATCCACGAAAACCGCAAATCTACACAAGCTACAATTCTCGAACTCTACTGGAAGGCAAATGCATTGTCTGACACCACCCCAATCTATAATCTGAAAGCTGTGATAAATGAAGTTGGCCTGAGCGCACCCACGCTGCGGGCATGGGAGCTGCGTTATGGTCTGCCCAAGCCCCACCGGACGGCTGGTGGTCATCGCCTGTACTCCAAGCAGGATATTGAGACGCTTAAATGGCTGGTGGAAAGGCAAAAGGAAGGGCTGAGCATCAGCCGGGCGGTTGAGATGTGGAAGGTGCGTGAGCCGGGCGAGCCGAACGGTTCAAGGCGGATCCAGGCGTCCATAACAGATATCAGCATGGGTGAAGGCATGCTCGATCAGCTACGGGAAAAGTGGACCAATGCCTGTACGTCATTTGATGACCAGGCCGCTAATCGTGTACTGGACCAGGCGTTTGCGCTCGCGGCACCTGAAACCATCTGCACCGAAGTGTTGCAAAAAGGTTTGGCGCACATCGGTGAAGGCTGGTATAGCGGATCCATTAGCGTGCAGCAGGAACACTTCATCTCTGCCATCGCCATCCGCCGAATAAACACGTTGCTCGCTGCCGTTGCCCCGCCTACACATCCAGGGCGCATCCTGGCAGCCTGTCCCCCAGGCGAAGCGCACGATTTTATTCTACTTCTGATCACTTTCCTGCTCAGGCGAAGAGGCTGGGATGTAATCTATCTGGGAGCCAATGTACCGCTCAAAGATCTGGATGCAGCCATTGCTTCCACCAACCCCAGAATGATATTATCCGCTGCGCAGACCCTTACCAGCGCGGCATCTCTCCGCACCATGTCTGAATTTCTCACCGGGCAGGGCATTCCCCTGGCATTTGGGGGCGGGGTGTTCAATCAAGTT
>JBGOYO010000426.1:0-2813 GCA_041479715.1 Anaerolineae bacterium | reverse complement strand
CGCTTCTCAGATTTTGAAAAGTTATTCGGCCCGCGCGGAGCCACCGGAGGCTGCTGGTGCATGTATTGGCGACAGACGCGCACCCAATATGAAGAGCAGCATGGCTAGCTCAACCGCCGAAATATGAAAGCGTTGGTTGATTCGGGCACTGTTCCCGGAATCCTGGCGTATTCTTCTGATGAGCCCGTTGGGTGGTGTTCCATCGCCCCACGAGAAGAATTCGGCACTCTGGCGCGATCCCGCGTACTCAAGCCCGTTGACGATCAATCCGTCTGGTCGGTAGTATGCTTCTTCATTGCCCGCAGTCAGCGGCGGATGGGATTAACCGTGAAGCTTCTGCAAGCTGCTGTCGAATACGCCGGGTCGAATGGCGCCCGCATTGTTGAAGGATATCCGGTTGAGCCAAAAGGAGGCGTCTCCCCGGATGTTTTCGTATACACAGGTTTGTTCTCAGCGTTCAAGCAAGCCGGTTTTGTCGAAGTCATTCGGCGGTCTGAAACCCGGCCAATCATGCGGTATGATCTTTCGCCATAGCCTGAATATGGGAAGAATATGATCATCCTGCATCCATCCTGCTCGACTGTGGGGATCTGCATCCTTTTTGCCACTCAATCCATCTTCCAATCAAGGCTATTCACCTCTAAAACACTCTAGCCAGGAGTTAATCCCATGCCTACCCGCTGCTTTTGGGCCACTACCGATGATCCACTTTACCAGACTTATCACGATCAGGAATGGGGCGTCCCAGTCCATGACGACCGGCTGTTGTTTGAATTTCTCATTTTGGAGGGCGCTCAAGCCGGTCTAAGTTGGTACACAATCCTAAAAAAGCGCCCCAATTACCATTCCGCTTATGACGGTTTTGACCCCCAAAAGATAGCCGCTTACGACGAGCAGAAGGTGGCTGAGCTGCTCTCTAATCCGGGCATTATCCGCAACCGACTTAAGATCAATGCCGCGATCCGTAACGCCCAGGCCTTCCTTAAAATCCAGCAGGAGTTCGGCAGCTTCGATACCTACATGTGGCAGTTCGTCGGAGGCAAACCGATTATCAATTGCTGGACCTTGGATCATGAGATCCCTCCCGAGACGGAAATTTCCCGCCAAATGAGCAAGGACCTTATCCAGCGCGGATTTCGCTTCGTCGGCCCCACTATCTGCTATGCTCACATGCAGGCAGTGGGTATGGTGAACGACCACACCACCGATTGCTTTCGCTACCAGGAGATCCTCGACCTGGTTGTTTAGGTCTCCTACCCTCCTATGGGTCGGTGATGCAGGCAACATATCAGCTCAATGGAAGGTGGTACAATAATTAGCCTTGGCGGAAATGGGAATACACAAAATTAGGTCCCCAGACTCACAAGCATCGACCACTCCGGGTGGGGTGAGGCACACAACGAACACTAAGTCAAGCTTGTAAATATCGTTACACTATTTACCATGCCTATGGATAAAGATCAGCTGCTCATCCGTTCTTTCTCTCCAGACCAGGATATCCCCCGCCTGTTGTCACTTTACGCTGACGTCGAAGCGATCGACCAGGCAGGTAATGAGGTCAGCGAGCAGGCTCTACGTGACCAAATAAATACTCAAGGGTCTAACCCTCTCAAAGATCGTTGGGTTGTGCCTTCTCCGGATGATCCCTCTGCGCTGATTGGTTCCGCATTGGTTAGAATCATTCATGGATCGACTATTTCAGAGGCTAATCTTCAAGTCCATCCGGGTTGGCGTCATCGCGGAATCGGCTCTGCCCTTTTATCCAGGGTCGTGGAGCGGGCACGTGAGTTGAAATTTAACAGCATTCAAATTTATGCCAGTATCATGCATCCTGATGCAGTCACCTTCCTGCAAAAACACGGTTTCGCGGCACAGGGAGCTTACACCGAGCTGCGCCTGGCAGAGGGTGTCAGGCTTCCCCCTGTGATCTGGCCTTATGGTTACTCCATGCGACCATATGCTGAGGTCCAAAATATTTCCATCCTGACCGAGGCGATGAACCTGTGCTTTATTCCTCTCTGGGGTCATCGAGAAGTAAGCGAAGATGAAATGACCTCCTGGCTACCAGGTTTTGAACCGCAAGGACTTTTCCTGGTGTTTTCCGAAAAGGGCCGCGTGGTTGGTATCAGCCGCGTGGAACCATCACCCGCGCGGACTAAAAAAAATGGGCTGCCCACTGGCTATATCGACGCCCCGGGGGTTGTCCCCCAGCACCGCCGCCTTGACCTGTACCGCGCCCTGGTGCTGACGGGTATAAACTGGCTGCGGGATCAAGGTCAGGATTGGGTTGAGATGGAATCGTGGGGTGATAAGCTGGAAGTTCTAAAAATGTACCGCGAGCTGGGGTTTAAGGATCTCCGCCAGCTTATATGCTATCAATTAAATTTACCAAATGGTGAACAAGCTGACCAACCGGTTTCTCCTTAAAATAAACGAGAGCCGGGTACGCCACTACCGGCTCTCTTTAAAAGGAGGAGAAGAAGAGAAATCGCCCTACAGCTAACATCATAGCAGATACCTGGAGTTCGTGCTTGACGGGTAACCTACGATTACCCTACGTTTTACCAACAATATTGAGAGATGGGTGTAAATATTCTATGGATTTTGCAATTCGTACTGAAAACCTGGGCCGCACTTATAAGATCCGCGGTGGGAAGAAATCGGAACCCCGTTCATTAGTCGCCCTCTCCGATGTCAACCTGGATATACATCCTGGCGAGCTATTCGGTTTGCTCGGACCCAATGGCGCCGGCAAGACAACCTTGATCAAGATCCTCACCACCTTGCTTGCACCCACAACCGGTCATGCCTGG
>JBGOYO010000425.1:0-2817 GCA_041479715.1 Anaerolineae bacterium | reverse complement strand
GAACAGTTTTTTCACCACGCGCAACCCAGAGCTGTGGCTCGTGCCACCGCTGGGATGGGGCATCATTGCCGGACGAATGATGGATACTGTAAGTCAGCCACTCTATGACCAACAGCTTATTATCACCGACCCGGTGCACGAGAAAAATTGGTTTGCCTGGTCATACGGCAAGAGTGCGGTCAACAGCGACCCCTACTACCAGGAAAACCTGGTTATCGGTGGTCTGCCTGAGGGCCAATACCTGCTCAGGACCAGCTTTGGGGGGATGAACTTCAGCACTCCGATTGAAGTACACGCCGGGGTGGTTAATTATTTCACCTTTCAAGGTTACAGCGGCTTTTCGATCGAACCACCGCCCATGCCGGGTGTAGAGTTCACCCCCGCACCGATTGGAGCAACAATCCCTTGACATGTCGAACATATGTGCTAAACTATCAGTATAATCCGAAAATTAGGAGCTAGAGTCATGGCTAAAAAGTCCGCATCCCAACAACCCGAAATGGATGAAGCGCGCCAGGCTGCACTGGATAAAGCACTGGGAGATATCACCAAACGCTATGGTGATGGCTCGATCATGCGCCTGGGAGAAGCCCACCAGCTGCGCGTGGAAGCCATTCCAACCGGATCACTTTCGCTGGATATCGCGTTAGGGGTTGGGGGTATCCCGCGCGGGCGCATTACTGAAATCTACGGACCCGAATCGTCGGGGAAGACAACCATCTGCCAGCACATCGTTTCCGAGGCGCAAAAGTTGGGTGGAACGGCAGCCTATATCGACATGGAACATGCCCTGGACCCCACTTACGCCGCCCGTTGCGGAGTGGACGTGGAAAACCTGCTCATTTCACAGCCGGATATGGGCGAGCAGGCTCTGGAAATCACGGAGACATTGGTACGGTCGGGGGCGATCGATGTGATTGTGATCGATTCGGTGGCGGCGCTCGTCCCAAGGGCGGAGATCGAAGGCGATATGGGGGATGCCACCATGGGTATGCAAGCGCGATTAATGTCCCAAGCTTTGCGCAAGCTATCGGGGGCGATCAAGCAGACCAACACCTCGGTCATCTTCACCAATCAGCTGCGTCAAAAAATTGGCATCATGTTCGGCAATCCCGAGACGACCACCGGTGGTATGGCGTTAAAATTCTATGCTTCTATTCGGCTGGACGTCAGGCGAATCCAATCCATCAAGCTTGGAGCTGAGATCATCGGCAACCGCACCCGTGTTAGGGTGGTGAAAAATAAGGTCGCCCCACCCTTCCGTACGGCCGAATTTGACATTATGTATAACGAGGGCATCTCCAAATCAGGCGACCTGCTGGACCTGGCAACCGCCATGGAGATCATCTCAAAACGCGGCTCGTTCTTTAATTACGGCGAGCTTCGCCTGGGTCAGGGGCGTGAAAACGCCAAGGATTACCTGCGAGCGCATAACGAGCTGGCCGCGGAGATCGAAATGGCAGTGCGCGAACGTGCAGCCAGTGGCGAGACTGCGCTGGGTTTTGGAAGTGTAGTCGAGACAAGCTCCACCGAAAGTGAAGATCTGTGATCCGTGAGTATTAGATAAATTCTATTTCATTTCCTATTCGTGATGCGCAATACGGAACTTGTATTGCGCATTTTGTATTTTAGATAATGAGATATCCAGTGGAGTACAAGGGTTGACACTCCAATCGAGCGCAATACCGCTGAACCTGGCAACCCAAGCCTGAATGGTAGGGGTATGACTCTTTCGAGAAACTTTTAGGGGATAGGCTCGTCGTGCATATTGTGGTGGATTCGGGGACCTCTTACCCAAACCCAGCTCATAGATTAAAAACTATTTATTCGGCAGATATTTAAAGGCATTATAATTTTGTTCGTTCCACCGCGGAACCGATATCATGGTCGATGGGCTATTTTTGAACCGGGATGTGATTATGCGTAAAGCCTTGCTAGTTTTATTTACCATGCTGCTGGTCATCAGCGCAACCAGCAGCGTAAAAGCTGCGCCGATCCAAAGCGAACAGTCTGTGGTGCATGCCGTGCTGTTCTTCTCAAGCGGCTGCCCATACTGCAACGAGGTGTTGACCAATACGCTCCCTCCCATCCAGGACCAATACCAATCTCAATTAAGCCTCTTGCTGATTGAAGTTGCCACCCTGCAGGATATTAATAAGCTGTACGCCCTGGGCGAGGCTCTGGGGCTGACCAAGGAGCAGGTGGCGGTGCCATTTATCTTGATCGACCGAACTCCGCTTATTGGTGTGGATGAAATCAACAATCAATTTTCAAGCTTAATCGACAAATATATTCAGAGCGGTGGGCTGGACTACCCGGATATCCCTCTTTTGAACGAGATGCTCCCCAAGGGGATTGCATTCACTTCGTATGACCCATATTTCCATCTCTTCCCTCCGGCGGCGACCCTTCCACAGACTACCGGCACGGCGTTGGCATGGGGCATAATGGCGATCATGATCATCGCTTTGATCCTGGTGGTGGTAATGATCGTGACGGCCTTCCAGGGAAAGCCTTTGACAGAAGTTAAAGGCTGGCTGGATCTGGCGATCCCTGTCCTTGCCATCATCGGCCTGGGCGCATCCATATACCTTACCTACGTCGAGGTGACCCATACAAATGCAATCTGTGGACCGGTGGGCAATTGCAACGCAGTCCAAAGCAGCCCGTATGCCAAACTGTTCGGTTTAATCCCCATCGGCTTGGTGGGTGCGCTGGGATATATCGCCCTTCTGGTGACGTGGTTATGGCGGCACATTCGTAGCGATGCGTTTTCAAAGGTTGCCGGACCGATCATGTTTGCCATGGCGCTGTTTG
>JBGOYO010000424.1:0-2825 GCA_041479715.1 Anaerolineae bacterium | reverse complement strand
GGAACGTCCTCCAAATAATAGTAATCCGAGCGATTTGCTTCAAAAGCTCCAGACATGGTAGTGGAATCCAATTTATTTTGTATTTGAAATAAGCCCGGCTTGGTAAAAAATGGATCCATGCCCGTAGCAACGAGGGTGGCATAGATCAATTTACCCTGGTCATAAACAGCGAGGGTTTGCTCGAAGAGATTTACTTCAATCCAGCGTCCGTTTTCAACGCCAGGAGGCGGTGCGGAGGTTGGAGTCACTTTTCCGATAAACCGTCCTTCAACCCACTCATCAGGGGCAACCAATACCCATTCCTCATTATTTACCAAAGTGGTTGAATAGACCTGAACTATTTGGTACTGGTTCAAGGAATCCGAAGTGTAGTCGTCCTGCGCATATCCAGGAGTAACTTTAGTGGGAATATTGGGAGCAAATGGAAGGACCCACCCGAAGGATTGGCTGGGCGTACGAGAGAACTCAATCCCGCCTGGGAAGCTGTGGGGGACAGAAACCCGGCTCCCGACACTTACCCAGGTTGTATCAGGTAACTGGAAAAAACGCCCATGTTCCGTTTCTTTAAAATCCACATAGGACACATAGCGCAACTTTCCCGGATCGATTTTTCTGATCTCATTTTTCCCGGCCATGGCATCTTCGAGAGTAGCATAAACCGGGGTTGGACCATCGCCGAGAACGGCATATTGAAATGGTATTTCGCCCAATTTACTATCGATAGGATGGGATGGCAGGCTGATCAATGGAAGACTGAACCCTTCAGAAGCCATTTTAGTCATGTAGGCGGAAGGACCGAGAGGCAAACAGTCTTGGGGATCGGTCACGTAAATTCCGGGTATGCATACCAGGTCGCTCGAAACTTGAGCGGGAGCTGCCTGTGCAGGCGGCGTTGAGGGACTCACCAGTGTGGAGAAACCTTGCACCAGTATCACGAGGGAAATAAATAAGCGCATCATATTAATATTGTAAAAGATTATACCAGTCTAAGGAAGCTCAACGGAATATTTTATGTTTAATATCTGATTAGCCTTTTCTGGCGGAGATAATGGACGTATACTAAATATTATGCAGCCACAAATGGATAAAATCAAAGTTGGATGTGAGGTGGAGGTCGAGCTGGTCGATCGGATAGGCAACAAAGAACGGCTGAAGGTCGTGATTGTTGAGGATAAGGCTGCTGATTTCTCGCAAGGATACCTGAGTGAGAACACACCACTGGCCAAAGCGATATTGGGTGAGAAGGCAGGCACTACCATCCCATACCTGAAGGACGACATCCTGAGCATCCATATCCTTTCGGTGACCAAACCTACCCACAAACCTCCTGAGGATGCAGCGGAAAAACGCGAAGCGATGATGCAGAAGACCCTAAAAAAGGTGCAGGACACGAATGCCATCGTTTTTGCGTCCTCTTTTAGTGGAAAATGGGGAGACTATGATCCGGATAGCATTCACAAGGAAGATAAATCAGAATGATTGTGGTAGAGGTCAGGTGTCGAGAGGTCTGACGATACCTTATAGGCACAATCCGTGTAGAAAAGGTTGGTACCAATGTTGCACCGCCAGTCTTTGATTAGTATGTGAAGAAAACCATTCGAAGAATCAGGAATTCGCCATTCGACACTTGAAATGCATTTTTTATCTGCTTGCTTGAAGAGGAGCTCAGCTTGATCAAGACACGCTCACAACTCATCGTGGATCTGTTAAGGGATTTGCAAATCTCGTCCCCAGATATCGAAGCCTCAGCAGTGGTCAGCGCGGATGGACTGACGATCGCTTCAGCCCTACCTAAAAATGTTGAAGAAGACCGGGTGGCGGCAATGTCTGCGGCGATGTTATCGTTAGGTGAAAGGATTGCAACTGAATTAAGCAGAGGGGCGCTCGAACAAGTGTATATTAAGGGGGCTGATGGATATGTGATCATTATGTCGGTGGGATATGAAGCGGTATTAACGGCACTGGCGCGGGAAAATGCAAAACTGGGCTTGATCCTGCTAGACATGCACCGAACAGTCCAAGCATTGTACAACCTGCTTTGAGCCACTGATATGGATACCACGACCAAGAGTGGCCTATATTACCCGAATAGACTTGCGCTGGCGACATTCAACGCGCTCATTGACGTGATGGGGAAAAATGGTCTAAATGCAATCCTGAACTATGCACATCTGCGAGAATATATCAATCAATACCCGCCGGATGACCTGGAGAAGGGATTTGACTTTGCTGATCTTACGGCGATGCAATATGCCTTGGTGGAAATGTACGGTGAAAAAGGTGGTCAGACATTTCTAAAAAGGGCGGGTAGATCAGCTTTTAGCACTTGCATGTGTAAACAAGGCGCATTAGCTGGGGTAAGCAACGAGGCTTTCCGCAACCTGCCGCTACAAACCAAGCAACGGATCGGTCTGCAGGCGATGGCAAGAGTGTTTTCGCAAATCAGTGACCAGACCACGACTGTCGAGGATGTGGGGGATTGTTTCAAGTATCGGGTGCAGCAGTGTCCTGAGTGTTGGGGACAGCGTGGGAAGGAAAAGGCAATCTGTTCGTATGGGGCAGGATTGTTGGAAGAAGGACTTAACTATATTTCAGGGGGGAGCGAGTTCAGGGTTCTAGAAACCAGGTGTATGGCAAAGGGGGATGAATTTTGTGAATACACCATTGATAAGACTCCGATTACAACGTAGCGTTGTTATCCTTTTCGATCATGACGGGTATTCGGTTTGCCGGGCTTCTATTATACAATGCTTTGATTGAACAACCAGCGTCAAGGTTGATAGTATAATTGGCTCCAACAATTCTTTCCCTTTGCGGAGCGCCAG
>JBGOYO010000423.1:0-2827 GCA_041479715.1 Anaerolineae bacterium | reverse complement strand
TCAAAAGCGTATCCATTCATCGTTGGGTTATCTGACACCGGTTGAGTTCGAGCTCGCTTATCGGCTCGCTCTCACTCAACCTGCTGATGGTACCCCCTAAGAATCCCTAAAAAAGTGTCCAGATTCATGGGTCCACCACAATGCAACCACTAGAAGATTAAGGGTGGAGTGGTTTCGGTATGAATTAAGTAAATCAAATAATTTTAACATCAAGTATTTCGTTTGTTGTTTGCTGGGAGCTTTCATTTCCCACTCTAATCATGATGCTGACATTCAAAACTCTAATTAAATATTTGTTATTTGTCAATTAATCCCAATGAAGTCAAATTATTAATAAATTATTAATGTGTAAAATATGAATAGTGGATTAATTCACTATTGTGCTCACCATGGAGGCTCCAACTGACCGGTGAAGCCAAGAATATCAATCTCATTGAAATTGTACACAGTTTGATGATTTATTTTTAGAGGAGGATACATGAAAAAAACATATTGGGTGGCGATACCGATTATCATCCTGGCCGTCGCCGCAGGGGTCATTGGCACACGGATGAGGACAGCTTCTGTCGCCCCTACCTCGCAACCTACCTACCAACCCACCCCATTGCCGACCCAGGTAGCAACCCAAGCGCCTTCTCAACCGATGTCGATGGGAAGCACGATCACACCTACCGTAGCAATGACCCCGACGGTGCCAACATACATCGTCATAGGTTGGAATAATTTGGGGATGCACTGTTATAACCCCGACTTCAGCAACCTGGCGATTTTACCGCCATACAATACTCTCCTGGCTCAGGTGATCAAGATAGGAGATCCCCCACAAATCATCACCTCAGGTGTGACTGTCGAATACAGCTTCCCCGATAATACCTATTCCGCTGGGATGCCGGGGCAGCCTGACAAAACCAACTTTTGGGATTTCGAACAGGCTCTGTATGGCGTGACAACCCCTGTCAATATCGGCTTGACTGGCAAAGGTCTGACAGGCAGCATGGACCTGGCTAAAGACGGCGCGTATTACATTGCTGAAGGCATCCCGCTCACAGATATTCTGGATAAGGATGCTACGGCACAAACGATCTATCCGTTCCAGAAAGCAGTGATCACAGTAAAGGATGCGAACGATCCTTCCATGATCTTAGCCCAGCTCACCGTGGTTGCACCGGTCTCAACTGAGTTGAGCTGCCAAAACTGCCACGCCGATGACGCGGATGCCACCACGCGTTATCCGATCACACCCACTGGTAAGATCGAGACCAACATCCTGGCGATCCATGATTATCTGAACGTCATCAGCTATACCCAGTACCTGGCTGATTATCCCGATCTGCTGGCGAAAACACCCCTGATAGACCACCAGCCGGTGAACTGTGATTGGTGCCACGGCTCGAATGCCACCGGTGCTCCCGTTGTGGGCCAGATGAAGAGTCTCTCCAATGCCATGCACGGGCGGCACAACCCCACCAATGCACCCGACATCACGCCGGATACCGCGGGATGCTACAATTGCCACCCCGGACCAACCACTCAGTGCCTGCGTGACACCATGTCGCAAAACTTCAGCGTGAACTGCACTAACTGCCATGGTGATATCACCGTGGTTGCTCAAAACCCGGACCCCTGGTTGAATGAGCCCAAGTGTAGCAGTGTTGGCTGCCATGGGAGTGGGTATGATACCACCCAGGCGCTGTACCGCCAGTCAACCGGCCACGGAGGGCTGTACTGCGAAGCCTGTCACGACAGCACACATGCCATCTCACCCAGCCGTGAAGCCAACGATAGCATCAAGTTCATGACGTTGCAGGGTCATACGGGCAGCCTCAGCGATTGCACCACCTGCCATTACACCACGCCAGTGGACAGGTTCGTACACAGTCCGAAACCATAAACAAGCGTAGAGATAAGGTCAGGTAGCGAGATAGCTGCCTGACCTGTTTTATTCCCTAATCCCCACTAAGTTCCTGAAAACGAGTGTACGCAGCTTGTCTTTTGAGGGTTACATCGTGTAATTCTTTAGATAATTGTGCCATGTCAGCACCCTGATCAGCCATCGCGCTTTGATATGCCTTGAGAGCAACGAATTCTTTCCCGGAAAGATCGGCAATCTCTTGGGTCAGGCTCATGATATCAGCATCATTCTTGGTTAAAGAAGAAATTTTTGCAGAAGCTTTTAGCTTAAGTACCGTAAGCGCCTGATCGGTAATCTGTTCCAAGTCATCATACGTGGGCGTGCCTTCAAAGTTGGACATATAAACAGCTGAGGAAAGATCTGAAATAGCCCGATCATATTTTTGGTAAGCCAAAGAAAATTCTGATAGCGCTTTATCATCTTTATGACCAAAATAATAAAAGAAGAAAAAGATGCCAATTACCCCTATCAGAGCAATTACAAGCAGAACAATATATTTTTTCATCATTTTCAATTGCACGATATTGTACACCGCTTACTGACTCGATTTATTCGGCATTAGATATTATGCGAAACCAATCCAACTAAACACTGCATTCTTTACGTTCGCTCACCAAGGATTTTATATGTTTTGTACCTCTCTATCGCTCGCCGATGACTCGTTTTGAATTGGTAGACCAATAATTTCCTGCTATGCTCCACCTCCACCCACATCTGATTTCCGTCGGTGGTGATCTCGATCCAGCCGTTCTGGTCGGTGCGCAGAAGGTTATAGCCCCGTATCGCATCCAGGTTCTGGGTGGAGCAGAATACGGAACAACAGGCTTACAAATATCTTTAGCCTGTATGCTGCAGTGCCAGGCTCAACTAATTATTTATCTCACTTGATTATATGTAAGGATTTTTAATCAATAC
>JBGOYO010000422.1:0-2827 GCA_041479715.1 Anaerolineae bacterium | reverse complement strand
GTAATAATCTCTACACTCCTCCACTTTTCCCCCTCTCTTGACACGCCCACAGCCTCATGTATAATCCTCCTTAATCTATTTCAGAACGACCAGCGCGGAGACGAGTAACCCGCAAGCCTCCCAGAGAGCCGCCGGAAGGTGTGAGGCGACAGGCACAAGGGTGAAATCCACTCCGCCGGACCTGATGAAGGTCCAATTGCTCCCGCAGAATTGGTGCACTTCCAAAATAAGGGAGCCGGGATTGCCCGTTAGCGCAGAGTTGAGGCTGACCTGGTCTCCCCCCTCACGGAAGGTTGACAGGCTGGCGAAGAGCAGGTGGCACCACGGGCGCCCCCTCGTCCTGCTGGCGAGAGGGCGTTTTCATTCGTTTTTGGGGCATAATTGGAGGTGCAACTATGCTAGACATCAATCTCATCCGTGAACAACCCGACGTGGTGCGTAAAGCCCTGGCGGACCGCCAGATGGAGATCAACCCGGTCGACCAGGTGCTCGAGCTCGACCGCCAGCGCAGACAGATCATCCAGGAGGCGGAGAGCCTTAAAGCCGAGCGCAACGCGGTCTCCAAGGAGATCAGCAAAGCCAGGGACCCCGCTGAACGGCAGGCGAAGATCGAAGCCATGCGGCAGGTGGGGGAGCGTATCAGCCAGCTCGACGAAAGCCTTCGCAGGGTCGAGGAGGAGCTGAACACCATCCTGGCAGGCATCCCGAACATCCCGGACGCACGCACACCCTATGGCAAAGACGACAGCGAGAACGTGGTGCTGCGGGGGATGGGAGAGATCCCAGAGTACGACTTCGAGCCCAAAGCCCACTGGGACCTGGGACCGGCACTCGGTATCCTGGATTTCGAGCAAGGCGTCAAGATCACCGGCTCGCGTTTTTACGTGCTCAGCGGGGCGGGTGCACGCCTGCAGCGCGCCTTGATCGCCTGGATGCTCGACCTGCACATCCGCCAGGGGTATACCGAGAAGTACACCCCATTCATGGTCAAGGAAAACACCATGTTCAGCGCCGGGCAGCTGCCCAAGTTCAGAGATAACCTGTACCATGATGTAGAGGATGACCTGTGGATGGTACCCACAGCGGAGGTGCCACTCACCGGTCTGCATATCGACGACGTGCTGGACGAAGCCAGCCTGCCCCGCTTTTACACGGCGTATACGCCTTGTTTCAGGCGTGAGAAGATCAGCGCCGGGCGAGATGTACGCGGCATCAAACGCGGCCACCAGTTTGACAAGGTGGAGATGTACATTTTCTGTAAACCAGAGGAATCGGAGCAGATGCTGGATAAGATGTGTGCAGATGCTGAAGAAACCTGCACCGAGCTGGGACTGACCCACCGCGTGAAGCTTCAGTGTACTGGTGACCTGGGGTTCAACGCCCACATGACTTACGACGTTGAAGTCTGGGCACCAGGCGTCAAAGAGTGGCTGGAGGTATCGTCGGTCTCAAATGTGGGAGATTTCCAGGCGCGGCGTGCCAATATCAAATATCGTCCCACAGATGGTGGCAAGCTGCGTCTGGTGAATACCTTGAACGGCTCGGGGCTGGGCATGCCGCGCACCTTGATCGCCGTGCTGGAGAATTTCCAGCAGGCTGATGGCAGCGTGGTCGTCCCACCGGTGCTCGGGCCGTGGATGGGTGGGATAGACGTGATCCGCCCCGAAGGGTAATGGTTTAAATCTAGGAGAAAGCGTGCCCACCTGGTTATCTGATGCAATTTTCGTCATCACCCTGAGCGTCATGCTGGTGGGGTTATTCGGGCTGCTCGTACCCATCTTCCCCGGCATCGTTGTCATCTGGCTGGCAGCGTTGGGCTATGGGGTGGTCACCGGTTTCACTACCCTGGGCTGGGTGCTGTTCGCGGTAATCACGTTGCTGATGATCACAGGCACGACGATCGATAACGTCTTAATGAGCGCCAAGGCTCACAAGGAAGGCGCTGCCTGGTATTCGATTGGGTTGGGGATGCTGGCGGGCATCCTGGGAACGATTTTCTTCCCACCTTTCGGGGGTTTGATTGCCGCACCGCTGGTGATGTGGTTGCTGGAATATCTGCGCTTGCGGGATGTCACAAAATCCCTGGCGAGTTTGCGCGGCATGGCGATCGGTTGGGGTGCTTCGTTCGTGGTGCGCTTCATGATCGGGTTGGCGATGATCGGAATCTGGCTGGTGTGGGCGATCAACCGGTGAGGAAGAGAATTAACCGCTGATAAACGCAGACATACGCAGATGATAAGAATTAGCCACAGATAAACACCGATTTACACAGATAAAAAAATACTGTAAGAGCGAAGCAGTCGCAACTTAGCGACGAGAAAGGTGCATTTATACACCGGCGTCTGCTTCGCCCCTACTCCGGCATATAGAACACCATCCCCACCCCCATCTTCTCCAACCCCTTGCTGGCCCAATACTCGATCAAGGCTGAGCTGTTATCCAGGGCGTCGAACAAGGCCGGAATGGAGCGCTGATCGCCTATTTTGGCCAAGGCGCGGACTGCTTCCAGGCGGGCGAGGTGCTCACCATGCTGCATGGCATCGATTAGCTGTGGAACCGCCTGACCGCCAAGCGCCACCAACGCATCACCTGCCAGGCGGCGAGTTAGGGCATCCTCATCGGATAGCAGTTTCAGCAAAGTCGGGGCTGCTTTTTCCGATGGATGTGTTCTGAGCGCCAAGCCGGCGCACCAGCGCACAGATTTGTCGGGGTCGGAAAGTGAGCTCACTAAAAGTGCTGGCACGCGTTCATCATCAATTTCTGCCAGCCCACGCACTGCCCACCAGCGCACTTCCGCTTCCATGTTTGATAGACGCTCTCGCAGCGG
>JBGOYO010000421.1:0-2834 GCA_041479715.1 Anaerolineae bacterium | reverse complement strand
TGGGAGATATTTTTGACATCATCATAAAGGCATATTCAGACGCCGGCTACCCGGACGAGTGGCGCAAGCATCATCAAGGTGGGGCGTGCGGCTATGAGCCGCGCGAGTACCTGGCAGTGCCCGGGTCGCCAGAGCGTGTGGTGGTTGGACAGGTGTACGCCTGGAATCCATCGATCACTGGCTACAAATCTGAGGACACGATGCTGGTGGGGAAAACCCACAATGAGGTCTTGACGGCGATACCCGGCTGGCCGGAGATCGTTGTTGACGGGATCCCACGACCATCGATCCTGGTGGTTTAGCCAGAAGGGTGACTTGGGCAAGATTTAGATAAGAACACAAAAACCTGCCACCAGGCAGGTTTTATTTATCGATCAAATACTTGCACGAGTGTGCTTCCGAACATGCTTGAGGTATTATTCTTCTGAGCTTAATAATGGCTCAAGGGCAGTCACCACTTCTCGTGGAGCGGAACCTTTATGGATAAACCCTGCTCCAACGTTCAGGGCAGCCTTACAATCATCCGCATCGACGCTTAGCAGGACAATTTTCAACCCAGGATAAGCCTTCAAAAGCAAGTCGCAGGTCTCAGGAGCAGGCGCACCATACAGTCTCCAATCGAGCAGGAAGATATCTGGGGGACAATCTGCCAGCGTCCGGATGAGGGTTTCGGTATCTCCAGCTTCATGGATATCGTATAAGCCCAGTTTTTTGGTGAGCAGCAAGCTCAGTGCCTTTCGGCTGGCTAAATCGGGGTCGGCGATCAAGATGCGTTTCATTCTTTCCTAAGCTATTGTTGCTACAAGCACCCCCTGAACGCATCTGTCACAAGCCGGGTTCTAGTCTAGCCGTATGGATAGGTTAATCCACCCACCAGTCCTCAATAGGTTGTTAGCCCGAGTTATTAAAAACTAGACGATTTTTTGCTCGATGGCCATTTTGACGGCTTCGACGCGGCTATCCACGCCCAGCTTTTGAAAGATATTCGAGATAATGGATGGCTGGGAAGAGTGCTTTTTGATGACTCAGCTGCCACGCAGAATTTATTTTACCGTCCCATGCCGCATTGGGCGGTTTACCTCGCCATAATTGCCTTCCCCCTTGCACAAGGTCTCACCGAGGTTCCAACCTATTTCGGTTATGTCATGCCGCGTTTCGAAATGCAAGGCATGAAAAAGTGGTTGGCAATTTCACTCCCCGCCCTGATGCTCGGGCTGCAACACATCGCCATGCTGTTTCTTTTCGACGGACGTTTCATCGCCTGGCGGGCGCTGATGTTCATTCCCTTCGCCTTCCTGATCGGTATTGCCTTCCAGTGGCGACCCAGGCTGCTACCGTATTTCGTGGTTGTCCATGTTATTATGAATATGGCCACGATTTCTGTGTTTCTGAATGTGGCATATTAAGTCATCATGAAGCAATCGACCGATACAATCATCCATGACATTCGTTCCGCCAGGGAATACGACGACCAGGCCCGACTCACCAACTGGCGTGGTCCGGAGGCAATCTTTGGATTGAGCTATGAGTATGTGAAACCGGGGCAATCACTGCTCGACCTTGGAATTGGCAGTGGCTTGAGCTCAATCCTGTTCCACAAAGCCGGCTTACGGGTTTATGGATTAGATGGATCGAGCGAAATCCTCAAAGTTTGTGCGGCGAAAAACTTTACAGTAGAATTAAAATTGCACGACCTGAGAAAATTACCCTTGCCTTATTCCACCAGCTCATTTGATCACGTGATGGCGATTGCCGTGCTGAATTCCTTTAGTGAGCTGGGTTCGCTGTTTTCAGATATTGCGCGAATCTTGAAAGGGGAAGGGATATTCGCATTTACCGTGGAAGAACAAAAACCGGACCAGGCGACAAGCTACCCGATCAACCGGTTGGAGGTGTCGGAAGTACCTGACCCTGAATCGGCGGTGGTACTACATCGGCACAGTGAAAGTTATATCAACGGGTTGTTGGACCGAATACATTTCAATGTGCTTAAGACGTTTGAGTTCGTGGCATTCAAGTACCCGGCGGAGAACATAAATATTTTATTTAAAGCATATATCACTCAGAAAAACAGATAAGGAGAATGATTATGTCACAAATCTTGATCCCACTATCTTATTGGCTCCACGCCCTCGCAACCGTCGTGCTCATCGGTCATTACTTGCTGTTCGCCTTGATCTATCTGCCCGTCTTTAAGAACAACCAGGCTAACCCCATGAGCGGTGCCATCCTAAGCGAAATCTCCAACCGCAGCCGGGGGTGGCTGTATGCTGCGCTATTAATTTTCATTATCACCGGTGTTTACCTGTTGCTCACCAACCCCAATTACCTCGGATTAGGAAATTTTGGGAATACCTGGAGCATTTTAATGCTGGTAAAGCACATCATCGTTGTGGGGATGCTTATCGCTGGGTTCTGGTTCAATGCAATCAAGCGTGTAGGCCCTGAGGCGAGGACCAATCCCGACCCTTCCCAGGCGCTTGCCCCCTTCGCATTATATGTCAAATTAATGGCCATTGCGGGAGCGCTGGTGCTCTTATTTACCGCGGTTTCCCAATCACTGTGAGGGTAACTTTAAGGAAATAGTGGAGAGGTTCTGGATTAACATTTCCGATCTTTTTACCGCAGGATTCAATGGAGGGTTGTCGAGTGCAGAATGGTCGGTGAGACTCAATGCCACAGCTGCCTCACAACTGCTGGATTCACCCCAACAAAATCTTTCGAATATGCCGCACACCGATCACATTGCAAACCCGCAGAGTGAAATATGGACTCAACTTCCTGGTTGCTCTTGGGATAGTACTTCCAGCCAATAAGGAATACAATACATTTTA
>JBGOYO010000420.1:0-2847 GCA_041479715.1 Anaerolineae bacterium | reverse complement strand
TCGTTTTCGACCCCTATCTGGACAATTTCAGCATCTTCGAAGCCGCCCTCGAGGATGCTTTTTTGCATCTCGCTGAATAATATCGCTGTACCGCCCAACCCACGGTAATCCTTAAGGATTCCGGTGCCATTGATATTGACCCATTTGGTACGCCGCATTTCCAAAAGCATATCAAACCATCCGAATGGGAAGATTCGCCCGTGCGTACGCTGAACCGCGGCAGAGATATCGGGGTAGGCAAATAGAAACCCCACCGGAGTGCTATCCTTCATGATGACCTTGATCAGGCGTGGGTCAGCGAACCATAACAACTGATCAGCCATCGTGTGGGCTTCCTCATCGTTGATAGGGACATTGTCTGTGGTCCCCTCTATCATTCCATTGTAGAGATCCTTCAGGCGCGACACCAATTGGCGCAAATCACGCCGAGAGTGATAACGGGCGATGGTCAGCCCACGGCGCTGCTGGACCAGCTCGGAGATACGATGAATTTTTTCGGGGAAATTCATGGAAGCGGACAGATAGCCAGAAACAATATCCCCACTGGGTGTGAACCCCGCAGCTTCAACCAGTCCAGGATAGTAGGAGGGATTGTATGGGATGCCGAAGGCAGGTCGGTACTTGAAACCTTCAACGAGCATCCCCAGGCCATCCAGCGATGAAAAACCGCGCGGACCCATGATTTTCGATAACCTAGATTTTCGTGCCCAGTCAAAACCAGCTTCGAATAACCCCAGTGAGGCATCACGGTCATCAGTGCACTCGAAGAGATAAAAAAAGGCAGTCTGCTCGTTATTGAATTGGTTGTAATGATGATTATTCAAGACAGACAACCTACCGATTGCAGCACCATCAGCGGATATAGCCAGGAAAAAAGCAGCTTCGGAATGTTGGAAAAACGGATTGTGGTGTTGATCAAATATACGCCTGGTATCGGTGGATAGAGGTGGAACCCACTGGGGAATATACTGGTATATTTTATTAGGAAGGTCGAGAAACTGTTGTGTACGATAGCGATCGGAGGGATTAATTTGAAGGATTCTCATACCCGTCGCCTATCTCCTCCTGATGCTGTGAAAGAGTATGGTAAATTCATACAGCTTTCCAATTTTCCAGGTATTTCCTGACTTCGTCACAGGTGACCTTGCGAAGGGTGCCTCCCAGCACCGTGGTTGAAAGCCCACCAACGATATTGCCCCATTTTAGGCAGTTATCGATGGATTGGCGATCAAGCCAGGCGTAGAGGAATCCGGCATTAAAATTATCGCCTGCACCGGTGGTATCGATCGATTCGACCGAGATAGCAGGGATATGGATGAGGCGCTGGTCGGTAAACGCCCAAGAGCCATTGGCGCCATCTTTTACCACAACCAAGGGGCACAGCTCTCCCAGGAATTGAATCGCCAACGGCAGCTCCTGTTCACCTGTCAACCGCAGGGCTTCACGGGCATTGGGCAGAAAGATGTCCACACTTTTAATCGCTTTGCGAATGGCTTTACTCTGCTTTGAATCTCCAATCGTATCGCCTATTGATGAATTTCCATCCATGACCAGGGTCATTTTTTTTGAGCGGATAATCCTGGTTGCTGGTCCAAGCAAGCTTCCTGAATATAAGCCCGGTACGAAAAGCACCCTGGCAGTCGATTTAAGCAGAGCGGACATAGCTGCAGGGATCTGTGGATCGGGATCGTAGTATGTAATGAAGGCCCGATCGGATGGATAGGATGCTGCAGCGGTGATTCGACGGAGGGGTCGGTCATGGTGCATAAATAACGTCTCGTCCATACCCTCTGCACGGGCAAAATTTAAGGCGAAACGGCTAAATTCGTCATTGCCGAAATCCGCGGCCCAGCCCACTTTGAGCCCGAGCCGGTGCATCGAGATGGCGGAAATAGAGGCTTCTCCGGGGGTCATTTGAAAGGCGGTGCTGAGAATATCCTTTCCAAGCTCGGGTAATTCAGCCAGGCCGGAAAAGATGAGGTCGACGGTATAGCTGCCAACAACGATGACGTCAAAATTGGATCCCATCTAGTGCAGCTCCGGAAAATAACCTTTATGGCAGATGATATATTCATCCAGGATGGATCTGGCAGTGGAGAAATCTCGCACCAGAGGGTGGATGGCGAGGGCAAGCAGGGCTTTTTGGTACGAATTTTCCACGGCAGCTTCGATGGTCAGATGCTCATATTGTTTGACCTGTTGGATCAGCCCCATGCAATGAGGGGGAATGTCGGTAACCCTGAGCGGCTGCAACTGACCGTGACTAACCAAAACGGGCACTTCCACCACATCCAGCGCGTCCATGGTGGGGATGGCACCCTGGTTGGCAACGTTCAGGATTTGGACTGCCGGTTTATCCCCCAATAAGGATTCGATCAGGTTAAGGGCGACCCCGGCATAGCCTTCGTCGATAATCGAGGCGGTGGTTTGTGGATCGAGTGGAGGTAAAGCGTGAGAGCCACCGGTTTCGGCGTTCATATACGTTCGACTGCGGTTATCCATGTAAGCCTGATAGGTTGACTGCATCCCGGCTTCATCGTGGGCGGCGAAGCTTCGCTTTAGATCAACAAACAGGCGGTGATTCTCGCGTGCGACCTGCTCACCACGGCTTTCACCGGCACGAAGGATATTATTCACCGCTTGCGTATAGTAATAATAGTAATAACAGTACTCATTGGGAAGCATCTGCAGGCTGAGGACGAGATCCGGGTCAAAAGGCAAGCCGGGAACGGTATGCGAGGATTCAATAAGGTCAAGCAGGCCAGGCAGATAGTCCTGTTCTTGATAGACCACCCGTTTGACCCATCCGAGGTGGTTCAGACCAAAATAATCCAGGAATACTTCGTC
>JBGOYO010000419.1:0-2889 GCA_041479715.1 Anaerolineae bacterium | reverse complement strand
TCACAGGGGGTAGAGCTGTTTTTGTTTTCTGTTTTGCAGGAGACATTGATTACTCCTTATTTATATATTGTCTTTGCGAAACCGGCGTTCTTAGCCGGTCGAAGCAATCGGTTCAAATGATTATTGTCATCCATCCACGTGCACTCCAAATTCCCCATCGCTGACCTGAACATTCAGCCGCTCCCCTTCGCTCACCTGACTCACTCGGGCGATTGCCTCCCCTGACGGGTCGGTAACGATGGCATAGCCGCGCTCCAGCACTGCACCGGGGTTTAGCGCTGCCATATGCTGCGCCAGCCCCGTCAGGTGAGAACGGGTCAGCTGCAGGATATGGTTGGTGACGGCGCCCAAGCGGCGGTCAAGCTCGTCAACCCGCTGGCTGGCAGATTGGATCCGGTTGATGGGTGAATTCTGTTCCAGCTGGTTTTGCACGTCCTTGAATACCCAGCGCAGCTCACCGGTGTAACCCTGGATCAAACGGTTAAGGCGTTCATTGAACCCGGATAGGTCGAGCCGCAGGTCCGCCTGATTGGGGGTAGCAAGCTCGGCCGCGGCGGTGGGTGTGGGGGCGCGCACATCGGAGACAAAATCGGCGATGGTAAAGTCGGTCTCGTGACCCACGCCAGTGATGACCGGCACCGGAGAGGCAGCGATGGCGCGCGCCACGCGTTCGTCGTTGAACGCCCACAGGTCCTCAATCGAGCCACCTCCGCGCGCCAGGATGATCACATCCGGGCTGGCAATGCGCACGACGTCATGCAAGGCGGCGATAATTTTTGCCGGGGCTTCATCACCCTGAACGGGGGTGGGAGCCAGCACCACTTCAACCAGCGGATATCGTCTGCGAAGGGTGTTGAGGATATCTTGAAGAGCCGCTCCGGTTGGGGAGGTGACAATGCCAATCCGACGGGGTCTAATCGGTATGGGGCGCTTGCGTTCGGGTGCAAACAGCCCCTCCGCTTCCAGCATGGCTTTCAGGCGCAGGAATTCCTGATACAGGGCGCCTTCGCCCGCCGGGCGGAATACATCGGCATAAAGCTGGTACTGCCCACCCAGCTCATAAACGCTGATACCGCCATGCACCTCGATGGCATCGCCGTCGCGTGGGGTGAAACTCTGGCGCAGGACGGCGTTGCGCCACATCACGCAGCGCAGGGAGGCGGGGTTGTCTTTGAGGGTGAAATACAGATGCCCAGAGGCCGGTCGTGAAAAGTTGGACACTTCCCCCTTCACCCACACATCCTGGAGCAGCTCATCCGATTCGAGCAGCTCGCGCAGGTAGCCCGTCAGATCAGTGACCGACCAGGAAGTGGGGATGCGCGGGTTGAAAAGCGGGAGCTGCGACATGCGTTTAGGATACACGTAATAGGGTGTGATGTCAACACTTCCGTGTTGTCCCTATTCCGAAAAGGCTGATTCTTTGCTACAATAAAGAGGAATTATGAATTATCTTTGGTCACCATGGCGTATGGAATATATATTATCTCCCAAATCCGGTGAAGGTTGCATTTTTTGTGAGGGACTGAAACAGGCTGACGGTCCGGAAAACCTGATTGTCTACCGCGGCGCACATGCTTTTGTGATGCTCAACCGATTCCCCTATACCAGCGGTCACCTGATGATCGTGCCGAATGAGCACCAGCCGTCGCTGGAGCTGCTGAGTGCAGGCTCACGTGCCGATGTGATGGACCTATCTGCCCGGGCAATCCAGGTATTGAATGCCGTTTACACTCCACAAGGCTACAATTTGGGGATGAATATCGGTAACGCTGCCGGAGCCGGGATTTCGGAGCACGTTCACCTGCACGTGGTACCGCGCTGGGTGGGGGATACCAATTTTATGTCCAGCGTGTCACAAGTCCGTGTTCTGCCCGAGTTATTGGAGGAAACCTATCGGCGGGTGAGAGCAGCGTGGGAGACCTGATCAACACAATTGGTGAAGCGGATCAAAGCATAACAAGGCTGATTAATCTTCAACACGATATAACAATATAATACGCGAATCCAGGAGAGAAAACGATGAGCAACAAGGACACTGAGGCCGTAATTTTGAGTGCGGTGCGCACTCCTTCAGGTAGTTTTCAGGGTGGGTTCAGCTGTCTAACGGCAGTCGACCTGGGTGCATGGGTAGTGAAGGCGGCAGTGGAACGCGCCTCCATCCCGAACCCGGCGGATATCAACGAAGTCATCATGGGTAACGTGGTATCTGCTGGCCTGGGGCAAAACCCGGCGCGCCAGGCGGCCATCCATGCTGGATTGCCGGTGTCAGTGGGCGCATTTACGATCAACAAGGTGTGCGGGTCGGCCTTGAAAGCGGCGATGTTAGCCGCCCAGGCCATCCGGGCTGGGGATGGGGATCTGTTCGTAGCCGGTGGTATGGAGAGCATGAGCCGGGCACCTTTCCTGGTCGATGGGCGTACCGGCAGCCTGCGCTTCGGGCATGGTCAGCTGACCGATGCTCTGCTCAAGGATGGTCTGTGGTGCGCCCTCGAAAATTGGTCCATGGGCGATGCGGCCGAGTTCATCGCCAATGAATACAACGTCACCCGTGAAGCCATGGATGAGTATTCGTATAGAAGCCATATGAAAGCCATTGCCGCCATCGATAGTGGGAAGTTCAAGCAGGAAATTGTCCCGGTGGAAGTGAAAGGTCGCAAAGGACAGGTGACCGTGGTGGACACCGACGAGACTCCCCGTCGGGATACAACCTTGGAAGGTCTGTCCAAGCTGAGGCCAGCCTTCCAAAAGGAGGGCAAGGTGACCGCCGGCAATGCACCTGGTTTGAACGATGGCGCTGCAGCGGTGGTCATCGCCAGCCGGGCGAAAGCTGAGCAAATGGGTGTTAAGCCCCTGGCACATATCTTGGGCTATGGCAACGTGGCCGTCGAG
>JBGOYO010000418.1:0-2897 GCA_041479715.1 Anaerolineae bacterium | reverse complement strand
TCCACAGCGTGTAATTTATATATTATATATGCTGAATACAGGGGATGAAATGGAATGAGCAGCAAGATAAGGGCACTGCGACACCTAGGTCGATAGCTGGGTGGCAGGGCACCAATTGTGCTTAATATTCAAACCAGGGGCTGGTATTAGACCAGCCCCTGTAGAGGCAATTATTATTTATATAAAGACGATCTGGGCACCGGCAGTGAGATCGATGAAATCACTGGCCGTCATGACTTTTTCGACGCCTTTGATAAAGTCAGCCTGGGTGAGCTCGAACATGTCACAGGTCATCTTGCAGGGGTACAACTTGGCACCGGCGTCCATCAGCATCTGCAGGTACTCACGCACCGGAGGGACATCAAGTTTCTTCATCTTGCTTTTCATCAGAGCTGTGGCGAAGGGGGTCATGCCCGGAAGGCCACCCATGAATTGCGGGATACCGATGTTGCCTGGCACACCCATCATGCTCATCTTCATACTGGCGTTGCCGATGGGCGGGACTTCCAGGTGGTCGACGCGGTCCTCGCGGATCATGTCCAATCCCCAGAAAGTGAAGAAGATGGATACATCGACACCATTGCCAATGGCAGCCCAGCCCATGATCAGGGCAGGATAGGCCATGTCGAGGTTGCCTTTTGAGCAGATGAATGCCATGTGGCGATTACCATTGTGATCGGTCATGTGATTGTCTCCTAGTGGTGTTTTTACAGATAGATATGGACGAATATATGCTTCATGTGATTTTGTATGAGACTTGTTAAAGACAGATTGCTTCGAGACCGGAAAACCGCCGATCTTTCGCAATGACACCGTCTGGTTTACACGCAGCCTTCAGGCTTGCCGAGACCGGCAATCCGGGCGACTTTCTTGGCTGGACCTTTGGGGAACAGTGCGAACAGCTCTTTGGTGGTTACTCCGGCATTGGAGGTGATGGTGCGCAGTGTAGGTGCGGCGCCGCTCTGAACTGCTGATTGGCGGGCGAAGTCGATCACCTTCCAATGAGCAGGAGTGAGATCCACCAACCCTTCCTCTTTGGCCATCTCGACGGCGATATCTTTGGTCCATTCTGCCGGGTTGGTCATATATCCTTCTTCGTTTACCTGCACTGTTTTCCCTGCAATCATTTTTGTTGGCATACGATTACTCCTTTACTATTTTTATGAAATATTAGCTGCCATAATGGCGCTTGCTGATAACGAGTTTACTCTGGTGCAGAGGTTTTGACAGCCTGGGCACCGATCACCTGCATAATGCGCAAGGTGAGGGCGAGCCCACGGCGGACATCGGGGTTATTCAACTGGCGCACCAATCCCAGGGTTGAGGTATCCACGGGCTTACCGAGCTCAAGCCTGACCTCGGCCAGTGTATCCTGGGCGAAGCCGAACACTTCAGGCTGGGCGATGTCCTTGACCAGGCTGGCGATCTGGGGCAGACTGTCTCCCAGGCGGTTGAGGTCTTCCTCGCTGAAGGAAGCGACGAGATGGTCCATCAGGTTGGCACTGCCTCGTGCGAAGGTGAAGTATCCCCTGGCTTCCAATCCCGCCATGAGGTCAACAACCTTTCCAAATGCATCATCAGCCAGTGGACCGACAGTCTCAAGCAGATCAGTAAGGCTCTCAAGCTGGTCAAGCATCTTTTCCAGATTGCGTCCGTTGCGCAGCAGGCGCTTGAGCAAACGCATCAGGTCACCCAGGTCAATATACTCCTGGACTTCCTCCAGCTGCTCGACCGCCAGGCTGAATGCCTGGTTGGCAAGCGGGGTGACGTCGCGCATCAACTCAGCACGCTCGTTACGCTGTCGCTCGTTGATTTGTGCCTGTTCGCTCAGGTAACTTATCTGGTTTGTCAGGAAGTCAATCTTTTGGTTCAGCTCTTGCAGAGTTGCATCCATGGCTTCTCCTTAGTTATTCCACTTGCCGGCCATGCTCATCAGTGCAGGAAGAGGTAATTGCTGACCCTTCAGGAGCAGGTTCCAATACATCCACCGGAACATCATCTTGCCCCAGTGGTTCATCTCGGATTCCTGCAGCAAGGAGAATGGACCAATCCCGGGGAGCGGGTAGCGCCCTGGCAGAGGCTCGACGTCGTAATTGAAGTCGATCAGGAGACCCTTGCCGAAGCCGGATTCGATGAAGCAATTGGCGTGTCCATCGAAGGTGGGTAGCATTTCCAACCCATCGATGTGACGCATAAAGTTTTCCGTGAAGCATTCGGTGGCAAAATGGGCCACCGAGCCGGCTTTGGAGGTGGGCAGATTGGCGGCATCACCGAGGACGAATATATTGGCGTATTTTGGGTGCAGGAATGTGTGTTTGTCGACAGGAATGAAATTCAACTCGTCACCCAAGCCTGAGCGTGCGATGACTTCGTCACCCATGTTCAGGGGTATGCTCACCAGCAGGTCGTACTCAATCTGCTGATCATCGTACGAGACGATCTTTTTGGCATCCGGGTCAACGTGCTCTACCATAAAATCGGGCACCACCTTGATGCCTTTCTGGTCGAGGATGTCACCCAGATAGCGAGAAGCAACCGGCTTAGTGAATGCCCCGGAAAGCGGGGTGGCGTAGGTGATATCCACCTTTTCACGCAAGCCCTGTTCGTGAAAGAACCAATCGGCAAGCATGAGGAATTCGAGGGGTGCCACGGGGCATTTGATGGGTGTCTCCACCACATTGACCACCATGCGCCCACCCTGCCAATTGCGCAGGTATTTGGCCAGGGCTTGCGCCCCATCAATGGTGTAAAACTCGTGGATGGACCCGCGCCATTCGTGCTCCATAAGGCCCGGGGTCTGCTCAGGGTGCACCTGACAGCCTGTGGCGATCACGAGGAAGTCGTAGTTGAGCAACCTGCCGCCGTTCACCAGCTTTACCTGGTTATGTTCGGGGTCG
>JBGOYO010000417.1:0-2916 GCA_041479715.1 Anaerolineae bacterium | reverse complement strand
TGGGGGAGGCGGGAGGGGGTTTGATTTTTTCGCGCTCCCGATTATATGTTTTTCACAAAACCCTTTGGGTTCTATCCTGACTTGTTTTTACATCTTAGACAGGATCTCTGCCTTCTTCGCCTCATAATCCGTTTGCGTGATCAAACCCTCATCCAACATTTTCTTAAGGCTTTGTAGTTTCGCTTGGGCATCTTCACCCGCCGGTTTAGCAGGTGCCTGCACAACTTCGACTCTCTTTTTGGACTGTCTGCCTAACCAGGTGCCCAATCCAATCATAATTGCGATGAGAATTACAATCGGCAGTACACAATACAATAGTACGCTCTTGGTGACGAAACCAATCACAAAAGGTGCTATATTAGTAGTGGTATTACCCTCCACTGTCGCTCCCGGAGACATATGTACCCCGATCTCCGAGTTTGCCAGGATTACATCGCCGTGGACTACCGTTCCTTCGGCCATATAAAGGTCTCCAGAGGTCAAGACTACATCCCCACCCACCTGGGCATTCTTGCCAATATTCAGCTCGCCGCTCGTCAAGAAGACAGTTCCGGTCACGCGGCTGTTCTCTTCCATAGTGACCGATCCGGAGGTGACAAACAGATTTCCGCGTAAGGTTGTCCCAGATTTCAGGATGTAATTACCGGAGAAAGATGCAGACATGCAACTGGTCAGCAGGATTGCTGCTATCACCAGCATGAGGATGGTAAACTTTCGGTTCATTTTCACTCCTCAATTTTGTATCTATTGGGCAATAACAAGTTTGACCAATATACCTTTTTATGGTTGGATCACAGGCTGGGTTTTATCTTTAAAAATTGCTGCTCCAACCAAACCGCCAATCGCTCCCACGATGATGTCAAAGATCACCCCGATCAAGGTGGCGACGATATTCAAGACTCCAGCTTCTAGTCCACCCATATTAATCTGATCTTGCGCAGGCAAGACAGTATTGAGCTGGTTGATAATTCCCGCTGCTCCAGCTGCACCGATAAAGCTGAGCAGAAAACCGATCACACCGGCAATCACCCCGGCAGTCACCCCCACCCAGACACCTTCCTTGGTGCTTAGCGTGCCAGTCATGCGCTTATACAGCCAGGTTGCAAAAAGTGGACCCAACCAGAAACCGGCACATATCAGGCAGTTCACCAGGCTCACGATAGGGATGTTGGTCAATAGCAAGGTAATAATCGCTCCTACCAGTCCGGTGATCAGAATGTTCTTTGTGTTCATTGCTCTACTCCTTTTGATAATTGGGTTAGGTAATTTGATTCCACCAATGTGGAATTAGGTCACTTTTTTGGACGGAGTCATCCGTTCCCACGTACCTGGCAAGATTTTTAAATTACTAGATTCCTTGACCTCATGTTCACTAATAAGTAGTTGAGAGAACCAGAGGTATGAAGAATCTTAGCATGGATTTAAATTATCGCCATCTCGTAGGTGGGTAATTGGGGAACAGTGATGTAGAGACATCCGAGTGGGACGGCTCTACAAAATGTACTGGATTATTTCCCCCTCTCGTTGTATACTCAAAGCACCCTACAGAGGAGAAGTATTACCATGAGAGTTACCGTCTTGCAAGAGAACCTGGCGCACGGCCTGAGCATCGTCTCACGCGCCGTTTCCCCGCGCAGCACCCTGCCTGTGCTGGCGAACGTGCTGGTCGCCACCGACGAAGGGCGTCTGCGCCTCTCCGCCACCAACCTCGAGCTTGGCATCACCTGCTGGATCGGTGCCAAGATCGTGGAGGAAGGCTCCACCACCGTGCCAGCGCGCACTTTCACCGACCTAGTCGCCACCCTCCCCAGTGATCAGGTGGAGATGAGCCTTAACGTACGTAACCAGAAGCTCAACGTGCGCTGCGCCTCTTCCAATACGGATATCAACTGCATCGATTCGCAGGAATTTCCCCCCATGCCGGTGCCCGATCTGGCTGAGGGCATCCCCATCAACGTCAGCGACCTTAAGGAAATGATCCAACAGGTAGCTTTTGCCGCTTCATCCGATGAAGCCCGCCCGGTGCTTACCGGAGTGCTGCTCACTACCCAGGGCAACCAGCTCACACTGCAGGCGGCTGACGGGTTCCGCCTGTCCATCCGCAAAGCCGAGCTTTCCTCCTCACCCTCTCGCCCCATCAAGGCCATCATCCCCGCCCGCGCCCTGGCCGAGCTGGCCCGCATCGCCAGCGATGGCGAGACCACCGTCACCATGGTGTTGCCCGCCAGCCGCGGCCAGGTCATCTTTCACATGAAGGATTTCGAGCTCGTCTCCCAGCTCATCGAAGGCTCCTACCCCGACCTGGAGCAGGTCATCCCGCGCTCCCACCAGACGCGCACGGTCATCTCTACCCCCGCCATCCTCAAGGCCTGCAAGCAGGCCGAAATCTTTGCTCGCGAGGGTTCGCACATCGCCCGTATCCAGATCACCCCCGGTGCCGATAACCAGCCCGGGACGGTGGAAATCTCCGGTCAGTCCGAAGAAACCGGTTTCAACCAGACGGTGATTGACGCCAACATCGAGGGTACGCAGCTGCTGATCGCCTTCAATGTGCGGTTCCTGCGCGAAGTGCTGGACGTGGTCAAGACTGCCAACGTCATTCTCGAGACCAACATCGAGACTACGCCTGGTGTTTTCCGCCCGGCAGGCGAGGATAATTTCCTGCATGTAATCATGCCCATGCACCTGGGTGGGTAAGAACGAAGGTAAGGGCGAAGCATCCATTTGAATTGCGTTAGGTATGCGCATATCCTCGGGGTGGATGCTTCGCCCCTACTTATGGAATGCTTATGACCCTGCCATCCGTCAATACCGAAAAAACGCTCCGCATCTACCTGGCTTTGGCGCAATACCCCATCCTGAGCACACAGATCCGCGCCCGCATGCGGCGTGCCATATTCGAACATGGGGTGATCA
>JBGOYO010000416.1:0-2936 GCA_041479715.1 Anaerolineae bacterium | reverse complement strand
GTGATCAGGATGATCACCGTGGCTGCCAGCTGGATGATCAGCGCACTCGGGCTGATCCCCAGGATCTCACCGAAGAGCACACGCACCAGATCACCGCTAAATGAGCTCGTGCGTGAGACGATTACCACGCCCAATGCCAGCATGCCCACGAAGAGCAGCCCGATGGCGGTATCCGAGGTCAGGCGGGTGCGGCGGGTGATCAGGCTGATCCCGCCAATCATAACCACGGCTCCAACCGTTGCCCCCAGGATGCCCGGGAAGCCCAATAACAGCGCCAGTGCGATGCCCGGCAGGACGCCATGGGCGAGCGCATCACCGATAAAAGCCAAACCCCGCAGGACGATAAAAGTACCGATCACACCACAAGCAATAGATACCAGGATCCCTGCCACCAGGGCGTTGACCATGAAAGTATTGGAGGTAAAAGGAGTGATGAATATATCCATGTTCAGGAAAGATTTTGAACGATAGTCTGCGCCAGGTTGCGCATAAATGTGTAGTAAGAGCCATCGGAGGGGAGGAAGTGAGTGGATAGATCGACTACTTTTACCCCTGTCTCCGCACCGATGGCATTCGAGATTGACGTGGGGGTGCCGATCTCGGAGAAAATTGCCTTCACCTGGTTTTCCTGGATCGCAGTTTTTAAAGAAGCCATATCCGCAGCAGAAACTTCCGCCTGTGAATTCAGGCTGGGGACGATCGCTCCGATCAGCTTGAAGCCGTAGCGCTGTGCAAAGTATCCCAATGACTCATGTCCGGTAACCAGCTTGCGCTTGTCGGCGGGCAGACTGTTAACCATGGTTGTGATTTCGTTATTGAGGTTGTCGAGCTTGGCTTGCTGGTCTTTTGCCTGCGCCGATACATCCAGTCCAAGGTCGGTGTTGATCTGGTCCGCCAATGCAGCCGAGACCTGTTTCATGGTGAGCGGGTCCGTCCAGATGTGCGGGTCTGGAGCGCCCACTGTTTGGTCTGCACCCCCGTTTGGAATACCTTCACCCCGGCCAACCTTACGCACCGTGATGTGGTCGGTGGCGACGAATGACTTGACTCTGGCTGTGGCAGCTTGGGATAAGGCCTTTTCGACCCCCCCTTCGAGACCCAGCCCGTTCTGGACGATCAGGTCAGCTTTCATCAAGGTCTCGATATCCTTCGCGGAAGGTTCCCAATCGTGGGGGTCTTGCCCGTTAGGGATCAACACGACCACGTTCGCCTGATCGCCGACCAGCTCCTTGACGATCGCCCCCAAGATTGAATAGGTGACAACGATCGTCTTTTTCCCGTCCTGACCAGCCGCAGGAGTGGATTGGCAGCCAGCCAATAAAAAAGCAATGACGAGGGTGATACAGATCGCTTTTCTCATTATCCGTGCCCTGATTCTCCTCAAATTCATTATAGCATGGCAAAAATGGTTATTTAGTGAGGTGAATTATATCCAGGATTTGTTGATATACCTGAAGAAATTATCCATTCTATCCGCATCGACGGGATCTTTACATTGTCTAAATAACATCTGAATATTGATAAAACATCGTTTTGCTATCATTTTCACAAATGGAGTAAAGATAGATTAGCGAAAATAGCGACCTGGCAGGTCAAACCTATACCTTGAGTGGTGGCGGCTATCCCAAGCCATATAATTAGAAAGGAAATTGAATGAATATAAAATACACCGTATTAACTACCTTAATCGTTATAGCTGCCATCCTAATGGCGGGGTGCAGCGGCGCAATAGCGGCAACAGCATCTGGCAACAGTGGTTTATCGACTGCGACCCAATTAGCTGTTGGCACGCTCAAGCTGGAAGGCACCACCCAGGCAGTGTCTTCCACCCAGGCGGTACAATTACTCACCTTGTGGGAGGGATACCAATCCTTAAGTAAGAGTGACACCAGCTCCCAGGTTGAGCTGGAAGCACTGGTCAAGCAAATCCAGGGAATTATGACTGCGGATCAGCTTCAGGCAATTGAGACCATGGATCTCACCGACCAGTCGGTCAGCGAAGTGATGCAATCCATGGGAGGCAGTGCCTACGCTAGTGCGCCCGTCAGCACACCGGGCAGCACTTCCATCAGCCAGGCGGCTCCTGGCGGCGGACCGGGCGGTATGCCAGGGGGTGCTGGGGATAGCGTAATGAGTGCAATCAATGGTGGGATGACCACCCAAACTACGCCAATGGCGACACAACCATCGAGCAGTGCTACAACCACCCAGGTCAGCTCGATGCTGTTGAATGCGCTGATCCAGATGCTAAATGTGAGGAGCCAGACAATCGGTTAGAAAGGAAAGGTATATAATCTCAGGATTGCTTCACGGCAGTCGTGATACTCCATGGCTTCCGTGATGTTTTTTGGGGAGGGTCAGATACTACGCTTTGAAAACTACCCTATTGATGTGTCCGTAGTCTAGTAACATTTATCTACCTTCTCCAGCCCTATATTTATTTGCTCTAGATCATTGGTGATTTCAACTGGCTCCTGCTCTTCCTGATACGAGATATACCCCAGGATGCGATCAGGAAAGTATGAGGCATTCTCAGGGGATCCTCGAAGGTGTGAATTGAGGTTCGCAGAGTTAGGGATATGTGTTGCTGCAGTTTGATGTTGGGTTTCTGCGGGTGGCTCTTCAGGGAACGATAAAATCAGCTTTCCTTCCCCTGCACTGCGACAGACAAGCGCGGTTAAGTCTTGGAGCTCGGCCAGGTGCCTCTGCAGCCTGGCGGGGTGAATGCCGATGAGAGAAGCAAGCTCGGGTATGCTCAAGGGAGGTGTTGACCACCCTTTCCACGCCAGGCTGCGCAGCTGGATCCAGGTGACCAGGACGGCGGCGGGCAGCTGGGTGTTGAAGATCATTTGGGTGGGGACGAAGATCCCACGGGGGGGCAAAAGGGAGGTATTCATCAAGGGATCACCGAATAACGATTAACCTCGCTCGCATAT
>JBGOYO010000415.1:0-2938 GCA_041479715.1 Anaerolineae bacterium | reverse complement strand
ACATCTGGGGTGCAATCGGGGAAGGGATGATCATTTTCCTGGCCGGGTTAACCGCCATCCCGAGGGAATATTACGAAGCCTCCAAAGTTGATGGTGCTAACGACATTCAGCAGTTTTTCCGCATCACTATCCCATTGTTGACACCGAGCATCTTTTTCCAGACCCTGATTGCAACAATCAATGCGTTTCAAGCATACGACTATATTTATATGCTCACCCGGCGGAACCAGGGTGACAGCTCAGTGCCGGTGGTCGTCTTTTCGATCTACCGCAATGCGTGGAATTTCTTTAATTATGGAGGGGCGAGTGCGCAGGCGATTGAGCTGGCGGTGATCGTGATTGCACTGATGGCAATCTATTTCTGGATGGAAAAACGCTTTGTGGTATACGAATGAGCGGAAGGAAGTATGGGAAATAGCCGGAAAAAGGTAGTCCTCGATTTTATCACCTATTCCCTGCTGATTTTCGGGGCGGTTATCATGATCACGCCATTCTTATGGATGATCGCAACGTCATTCAAGCTACCGGCGGACCAATATACCAAAACGCTCATACCCAACCCGGTGACGCTCAATAATTTCAAAGAATTGTTCGGCACGCATATCAATTTCCCGCTGCTATTTTTCAACAGCTTTGTAATCTCAGGATTGACGACCGTCGGGCAGCTGATCACCTGCGCGATGGCTGCATTTTGTTTCGCAGCGATTAAGTTTAAATACAGGAACTTGCTGTTTACCCTATTGTTGATCACATTGATGATCCCGTCGCAGGTAACGTTGATCCCTAACTTTATCATTTTCAAATGGCTACACCTGTATGGGACGAATGTACCGTTGTGGCTTCCAGCGTTCATGGGAGGTGCATTTGGCACTTTCTTATTGCGCCAGTACTTCCTGACCATTCCGCGCGACCTGGTGGATGCGGCGCGTGTGGATGGGGCTTCGCTGATGCGAATATTCTGGAGTATCTATATGCCGCTATCAAAGCCAGCCCTGGCTGCATTGGCAATTTTTACATTCCAGGGTGCGTGGAATGACCTTCTGCACCCGCTGATCTATCTCCCAGCAGTGCCGAATACCACGCTTACTGTAGGTCTGGCATTTTTCCAACAACAGGTCACCCAGGGAGGGAAATATACGGTGTTAATGGCAGGCGGGTTGATCAGCATACTGCCACTGATCATCGTGTTTTTCGTTGCACAAAAGCAATTTATCGAGGGGATATCCCTATCAGGTCTGAAACGTTAACATTTATTGATGAACAAAGTGATGATGATTTTTTGGCAGGATTATGGAGCAGTCTGGCATGGTTGACCGGCAATTCGATGTTGCCGTGGTGGGTGAGCTCAATCCAGACTTGATATTAAGCGGCAACGTCACTCCTGAATTTGGGCAGGTGGAAAAGCTCGTCGAGCAGGCAACCCTGGAAATTGGCAGCTCTTCAGCGATATTTGCCTGCGGGGCGGCACGCTTGGGATTGAGAGTGGCATTCCTGGGAAAAGTGGGAGACGATCTATTTGGTGCGTTCATGCGGCATTCATTGGCGCAATATGGGATCGATACGAATGGAATCATCATCGATGAAGAAACACCCACCGGAATCTCAGTAATCCTGTCGGGGGGAGGGGATCGGTCAATCTTGACCTATCCCGGCACAATCTCACAAATGGAAGTAGCGGAAATCGACCCAATCCTTATCCGTTTGTCACACCATCTACACGTGGGTAGTTATTTCATGCAGACTGCCCTGCAGCCGGATCTACCCAGGTTGTTCGACCAGGCACATGAATGGGGATTATCAACTTCACTGGATACTAATTATGACCCAGCGGGGAAGTGGAATAATGGATTGGACGAGTTGTTGGGGAAAGTGGATGTATTCCTGCCGAATGCACTTGAATGCCAGGGGATTGCAGGAACGCCTAAGCTCGAAGCGGCGATTGAATCGCTTCAGAAGAGGGTAGGGTATCTGGCGGTAAAGCTAGGGGAGAATGGAGCGTTGTTGTACTCGGACTCGAAGATGATCCGCGCACAGGCGATCAATGTTGAGGTGCGCGACACCGTTGGTGCAGGCGACTCGTTCGACGCTGGATTTATTTATGGGTACCTGGCGGATTGGGAACCGGAACGGATGTTAAAATTCGCCAATATTTGCGGGGGATTATCGACCCAGAAAGCAGGCGGAACCGCTGGCCAGCCGACCTTGGAAGAAGCAAGCAGCTATTTATGATCGCAGAAAATTGTGGTGCGAATCCGAAAAAATCATAATCCAGACAGAGAAAAAATGCTAGACATCGACCAAATTATTAAAGCACTTATTGCACGCCATGCAAGCGGACAGAAACCGATCACACTTCTGGCGGTGTGCCCGAATTCAACAGCAGTCCTGGAAGCAGCAGTAAGGGCAGCATCTCGGAATCAGACCCCGATGTTATTTGCGGCTACATTAAATCAGGTCGATTACGAATCAAGTTACACTGGCTGGACGCCGGCGGATTTCGTTCACCAGATGAACACCTATGCTGATCAATACCAGTGGAAAGGTCCACTGTACCCGTGCCTGGACCACGGTGGTCCGTGGTTAAAAGACCTGCATACACTGGCAAAACTGAGCTATGTTGAAACCATGCAGAGAGTGAAGAACAGCATCACAGCATGTGTACAAGCTGGATACAGGTTATTGCACATCGATCCAACGGTCGACAGGAGTTATCCACATGGACAGAGTTTGCCCCTTGAGTTGGTCGTCGAGCGAACGGTGGAGCTGATGGAGCATGCGGAGAATATCCGTGAGAGCATAGGCAAGCCAAAAATCGCTTATGAGGTGGGGACAGAAGAAGTGCATGGAGGTTTGGTAGATGTGGAACGCTTCGAAGGATATATCAGCTTGCTCCAAGATAAGCTGCAAAAGCATAACCTGGGGCATTGCTGGCCGAGTT
>JBGOYO010000414.1:0-2953 GCA_041479715.1 Anaerolineae bacterium | reverse complement strand
CGGCCAGGCCTGGTGGAGGATGTGCCGCAGTTGAAAGCGCCGCTGGCAATCCACATAATCCTGCAGGTTGCTCTGGCTAAATATGAATCCTTTAGGCAAGCTCATCTTGGATCTCTCTCCGACTTTCCAGGAATGACTTCAATGCCATCAAAGGTACAGCCGGCAAAGATTCACCCCTCCGACCGTTATTCCAGGTGATGATCAGCTCTTTTTTGGCACGCGTGATGCCTACATAAAGCAGCCTCAGCCGTTCACGGGCATAATCAATGCGCGCCTCGATCGTCGCTGCACCTTCCTGGTACCATCGGTAATTGTCATTGGAAACCAGCGTCTTCAATTGTGCCAGGGCTTCTGCTTCAATATTCAGGAAATCCCGGATGAACCACTTCTCTGATATATAAGGATCTCCCGTTATCCCAGAGGGGAAATCATAATTATTGACCGACATGAGATAAACCCGATCCCATTCCAACCCCTTGGCCTTGTGCATGGTGGACACGACAACTTTACCTTTATACTTATCGGGCTCGAATCCGGAGTCACTGTCGCTGAAGCCAAGGAACCGGCGCTCATTCCGAGCGATGACTGCCAATTCATCGGACAATTGGACCATGCGCCAATCCGGATGGGCATCCTGGGCTCTGCCCAGTAGCACTGCCAGTTTATGCGCCACCGCCAGTTCACCCGGGTCGGTCAGCAAATCTTGGGCGAGAGTGAGCACAACCTGGTCAATGGGCAATAGCACCAAACCCTGCCATCGCCTGACCAGCAATCGGAACTGGTCGAGCTGTTGATAGGCCTCTGGCGATCGCTCAACCAGAGCGGAGTTTTCAAGCCAATCCTTACCGGATGCAGGCCAGAGGTAGTCTTCAACATGCCCAATCTTGTGCAATACCTCGGCGAGTTTCTCCACTTGAGCATGTTCCACTTCGTTTTGCCGGCTGTCCCGGTTCCAAACTCTGAACACGGTGGCGAGCTTGCTCGAAGAGCCCGGGTCGGCCAGGTAGCGCAGGATATTTCCCAGGCTGCCGGCTGAAAAGCGGGTGGTACTCGAGCTGCGCAGCAAGTCGTCGTGGTAGGGGATGTTCCTTTTCCGCAGCTCATCGACCAGATCAAACGCACGCAGGTTGCGCGGAGCAAGCACCGCAACGGTGGAACCTGCGTGGTCAGGCAGCCAGCGCTGGATGCTATCTGCTACTGCCTGGATTTCAGCCGCTGGGGTGAACTTTTGAGATTCAATATTAATATAGGTCAGGTCATTGCTTGGATTAGGTTGAGGGTCGTCGGAGGAGGTTGGCTCGATCAACGGTGAGGATTGTAGAGCATCGCGCACCGCTTCAACCGGATGTTCTTGATTTGTCCACCTGACCAGGTAATTAGCCAGCTCAATCAATTTCAGCGTGGAACGGCCGGAGTTCGGCAGCTCCTTTTCAACTACTCCCTGCTGCTTGATAAACCGGCGTAGATATTCAGGGCTAGCCGTGGTGAAGGTTTCATATATTGCCTGGTTGGGGTCACCAACACGTACCCAATTACCATCCTCACCCGTGAGCAGCTTGAGGATTTGCTCTTGTAGCAGGCTGCTGTCCTGGGCTTCATCCTCGAGGATATATGGCCAGCGGTGGCGTAACCGCTCCAATAGAGCTGCGTCCCATTCCAAAGCGTACATCGCGAACCGGATGAGGTCGTCAAAATCGACGGCTCCACGATAAATGAGCGCATTTTGGTAATTTTCGTACATCTCCAACCCCATTTCTGCCAGCTGAAGTGGGATTGGCAGCTGCTTGATCTTTTCACGCAGCTGCTCAGGGGAATAGCGGCGGTCTTTCGCCAATCTGATGAAGCTTAACGCCACGTCATTAACCAGCTTGGGGAGCTGCTCGCGCTTCGCCCATTCTCTTTTCGAATCGTCCATACTAGGGTCAAGAAATGATTCCAGCTCGTCAGGGTGGCTTGCCAGCCAGGCCTGGGCGACGCCATCGCGGATGGAATCAGATTCTCTCTCGTCAATGATTTGAAAATTAGTATCCAGGCCAAGAAGTTCCGGGCGTTCCCTAACGATATCGTGGGCCAAGCCATGCAGTGTGCGCACCCGGTAGCCGATATTCGGGATCAACCCCCGCGCTTCAATGAAGGAACTGATGCGGGTATAGAAGTTATCCACAGCCGAGTTAACCAGGGTGACGATCAAAATCTCCTGGTCTTCGAGCAAAACGCCCCGCTTTAGCAGATCCGCTGCCAGGAAGGATAAAGTCCAGGTTTTTCCGCTCCCAGGTACGGCAGATATGCCCATTCTACCGTGTTTATAGCTCAAGATTTCTTTTTGCCTGGGGCGGAGCTGAAACATCATCTTACTCATTATTCTGTAGTCAACGATTGCAAAACGCGGTGGAATGCCTGCAGAAGAGGTCCACGCTGCTCGTAACCCTGTTCGTTATACTCACTCAATCCCAGATATATCTTTCTCCGGCAGCGGTTCAGCAACCCGAAAACCAGGGCAGAGAGCACCTGATCACCGGTTTCCACCTCTTCGATATCCGTCCAAACTTTACCGGGAAACCAATTGCGACTGAGGACGTACGGATGGGTGAGAGGCTGAAAGAGTCTCTCTGCCCAGCTGCGGTTGCCTACATCCAGCCAAAACTGCACATCCACGGGATAATTGCTGATCAGGTAAGTGTAAGCGGGGGCGATGAAGACAGCGTCTTCCTCGTTTGTTTGCCAGCTGGGAATATATTGTGCTGCGATCACCCCATCGATAGCCATCTGGATGTATTCCTTGCCAACATCACCACCGGCGTCCTCCAGGCTTTCACCAACCACTTTGCGGAAATTGCGGATCGAATCGACCAGGTTGGCGGTTACCTGACCATAATCGAAACTGAAATGGAATCCAAACCCGGGTTGAGAAAGCACCTCACCGAAAATCCGGCTGATAAAATGATCCAGCTCT
>JBGOYO010000413.1:0-2961 GCA_041479715.1 Anaerolineae bacterium | reverse complement strand
TCAGCCAGACTGTTGACACAAACAATGATGGACGCACATCAGCAGTCGAAGCATTTGTATATGCCGATGCGGTAGTACAAGGTGGAGACACCCCAACCGCTTCCGATTCCCCCAGCGGATATGGGGCGTATATTTTCCTTGGGTTACCGGCTCACGATCTCTACCTGCGTGACAATTTGCAAGATCACGGGCGCGAACCCTTGATTGGTGGTGGCATTTCGTGCAGCCCGGATATCATTGTCTACAACCAGGAATTACTTGACCCAGAAGCGACGCTCGGAACACCTGCAGCGCAACAAAGTGATACCTTAGGACAAACGGTAGAATTTGGACAGGACAACTTCATTTACTTGAGAGTCCAAAATCGCGGCACGCAACCTACTAGCGGAACCGCAAGGCTGTTCTGGACTAACCCATCTGCATTGCCCACGCCGAATTCTTGGACAGAAATCACCGATCCCGCAAATCCAACAGCCATCCCTTCTATAAACCCGCAGGAGATGAAGATCGCAGGCCCAGTCGTATGGAAGAAAGCGGACATTCCGAGCAAAGGGCATTATTGCTTCGTTGGCTTAATCAACAGCGGCAATGATCCAGCTCCCGATCCGGCAACGATACACACCATTGATGATTACTACAACTTTATCCGGCAAAGTAACAACGCCACGTGGAAGAACTTTGACGTGGTGGACATATTCAAGAATTCGATGACAAACATGGGCTTCTCGATACAGGGATGGCCCAAAATCAAGCTTTCGGCTGACCTGATGATCGATCTGTCCCAATTGCCGACGGAGTTGAAGGTTACACTTCGGATACTGAAACGCCTGAGCTCATCTGCCATCCTTGAAAACGCAAAGTTGATCAAGGAGTCTGCAACATATCAACAGTTCGAACTGACAGCAGGCAAAAAGGCATACCTACGCAAGATGAATCTGAAGGCATCTGACAAGTGCCAAGCAACACTTCAGATTACCATCCCGGAGCAAACTTCTGATGGGAATTACCGGTTGGCCGTTGCGGAAATTATCGACGAGAAGGAAATGGGGCGGGTTACGCAAATGCTGGCTATCGGACAATATCCATATATGGGAAATCGTAGAACGCGTGAAGTACACATATCGAACTGTGATTGGGCAGCCAAGATCAGCCAGCGCAACAAGGAAGCATATCAAGACCTGGAGCGGGCATTGAAACAAGGTTATGACGGTTGCCGTTTCTGTTTACCAGAATACAGCAAGGATTAGCGAGTAAGTGAGGAGTTGCATAACGATAAACTGGCAGCCTACCAATGGCTTCCACCTATCGAACAACCACATAGAAAAATCAAATAAATAAAGAGTAAACGAGGTAGACCAGGGTTCTTTCAAAAAAATCTTGGATATGTTGTAGGGATTTATCTCATAATTTCAAAGGGGACCAAATCGTTAATTTCGCTGCCGTTCCCTCGTTTTATCGTCTACTAGCGAAGGAGGTAGTCCATGACATGATAATTCAGATGAATAAAATAAAACCATCATAATCGTTAAACAAAGTTAATTCGTGAAAGGAGTGCTCGTATGGCTGCTAAAGTTCCATCTGAACGAGTGCAAGAATTACACTATACGATCCCAAAAGAGCTGAGGGAAATTTTTATGAGGGACTGGAGATTTATCGGTCCCTGGCCCCCTGCACCGGGATATTGGCCGATCGATATTCGAATTCTTCTCGAAGCCGGTCTTCTCGAGAAGCTGGCGGCGAATCCCGAATTCACTAAACAATACCAGATCGTGATCATGCCCAGGACGAACGTAGGCGTTTAATCCGAATAGGCGGGAGCATGAATCTGTGTTCCCGCCCTAACATCTTCGCTATTAATATGACCGAGGGATAGATGGACAACCTTCCTATTGAGCTGCCCTTCTTGAGCAATTTTGGGCTCTTGTTAACGTATAAATGCACTGCTGCCTGTCCGCATTGTGTAGTTGAAGCCGGGCCACACCGGAAAGAAGAAGTTCGCTTAGACCAGGTCACGTCTTGGATTGAGCAGGCGAGAAATTACCGCGACGGCCATATGGTTGGTCTGGCCCTGACAGGTGGCGAGCCATTCTATATCATGGATAAACTAACCCAGGTGGTGGAATTTGGTCAACAGCATGGTTTTTTAATTTCTGTTGTTACGAATGCATATTGGGCAGCAACTGAAGAAGCTGCACTCTCGGTGCTTTCCAAGCTACCAGCTATCCAGATGATCTCCATCAGTACTGATATTTACCATCTGAAGACGATCCCGTTTCAAAATGTCGTTAATTTGATCCGGACTTGCCGTAAATTAGGACGTTTATATAATATTGCAGTTTGCACAGATGACGAAGAGAATCCTCAATACCGGAGTATCGTCGATGATTTAAGCGCTTTGGGAGAGGGTGATAAAATTCGGCCGGCGATCACATTTCCGGTTGGAAGAGCTCAAAACTTAGTGTCCAAATTCCACTACCGCTTTTCACCTGAGCCGCCAGTTTCCGCCTGCACTATGGCCAGCTCGCCAATTGCCTTCCCGGATGGGAAAATTCTTGCCTGCATCGGCCCCCTAGTGACCTTACCTCCTACCCATCCTTTATACCTCGGAAATCTTAACCAAGAATCCCTAGCAGAAATCATGGATCGTGCAGAGATTAATCCAATCCTTCATATGATCCGCATTTGGGGTCCATATAAACTGGTTTCAATGTTGAAGGAGATGGGATTAGGTGATTATTTACCACAAGAATATGTAAGTACTTGTATATGTGATATTTGTTATAAATTGATGTCAGATGAGGTACTACTGGCTGCGCTTAATGAGCGGATGCAGGACAAAAAACTAAGGCAATTCGTGGCCTATGCAAGATTATATTACCTCAAAGAGACAATGATGGCGCAAATGCTGCACCTAGACGATGAGAGTATCAGATTACAAGAGCAAGAAGAAGCCGAGGTTGC
>JBGOYO010000412.1:0-2967 GCA_041479715.1 Anaerolineae bacterium | reverse complement strand
GCCGCGGGTTGGATCACGTAAAACGTGAATATGGGTGGTTATATCCAGCATGGATGAAATCAATCCATTGAGGGGAGCGACATCGCTTGTGATCTGGGTCTCGAAATTTAGCTCGCCACGAGCGGCTAAGACGGCAATCCCGTGATCGCCGATTGACCCGGAGACGATGACTACGTCGCCGGGTTGAGCGTTGCACCCACTGATATTTACTGTGCCCGGAATGATCCCAACCCCGGTGGTATTTATATATAAACCATCCGCCTTGCCTTTCTGCACCACCTTGGTATCGCCGGCGATAATCTGTACATTCGCCTCCAAGGCGGTTAACCGCATGGACTCGACCACCTTTTTCAAGATATCGACATCCAATCCCTCTTCCAGGATGAAACCAGCGGTCAGGTAGAGAGGTCTGGCACCCATGACAGAGACGTCATTGACCGTCCCACACACCGCAAGCCTACCGATATCGCCACCCGGGAAGAAAAGAGGCAGAACGACGTGTGAATCGGTGCTGATGGCGATCCTCGAGCCCGGTGAATTGGTGTCATTCGGGATCACGATGACACCGGCATCATCACCAACACGGAGGATGGGGTTATCAAATGGGGTGGAAAATACCTTCGAGATCAGATCATATGACATCCGACCTCCGCTACCGTGCCCGAGGACGATCCGTTGATTATGGGGCAGTGGGACTGGGCAAACCAAACCTTCCAAATTGGTTAATTGATCGGTCATTGGGACCTTCCATAGCGGTAATACGCTGCACAGGCGCCCTCGGATGACACCATCGTAGCGCCCAATGGACTTTCGGGAGTGCATTGCCTGCCAAACGCCGTGCAATCAAACGGTTTTTTTAATCCCTGCAATATCTGCCCGGCGATGCATAACGGAGATTCTATCGGTTTTATCGACTGGACCGAGAACCGTTCAGAGGCGTCAAATTCCTTGAATTCGGGCTTCAACTTCCAACCGCTCATTGGGATTACCCCGATACCACGCCAGGTCTGATCACATTCTTCAAAAACCCGGTTGATGATTTGCTGAGCTGGCTGGTTCCCGTCGAAGCTAACTACTCGCGAATAGGCGTTTTCAGTTTCGAAAATGCCTTTTTCGAGCTGCCTGACAGCATATAAAATGCCCTGGCTTATATCCAGGGGCTCAAAACCAGTGACGACAATGGGGACTTTATATTTTTGGGCCAGTGGAGGATATTCCCAAAAGCCCATGACCGTGCACACATGACCTGCCGCCAGGAACCCCTGCACTCGGTTGCCAGGGGAGCCCAATATGGCATGCATCGCCGGCGGGACCCTGACATGAGAAACTAACATGCTATAGTTCTTTAATCCTAGTTTTTGAGCATGGACCACGCTCATTGCATTTGCCGGGGCAGTTGTCTCAAAGCCGATGGCGAAGAAAACCACCTGTTTATCTGGGTTTTCCAGGGCAATTTTGACCGCGTCCAGAGATGAATACACCACCCTGACGTCTCCACCTGTGGCGCGAACGGAAAAAAGATCACCGTCGGACCCAGGTACGCGCAGCATGTCTCCATAGGAAGTGAAGATCACGCCGGGCTGGGAAGCTACCGCCAGTGCTTTATCAATCATCTCAAGGGAGGTCACGCATACCGGGCAGCCTGGCCCATGGACCAGCTCCAGATCTGCCGGGAGCAGCTGGTCCAGTCCATATTTCATGATGGAGTGAGTCTGACCACCGCAGATTTCCATGATCACCCACGGGTGGTGGATGGTACGGGAGATCTCATCCATCACCGACTGAACGAGATGAGCGTCACGGTATTCAGAGAGATACTTCATTCAATATTATCCTGATTTGCTATCTGGTCCAGGAGGGATAAAGTCTCCATGGCTTCCTGTTCGTCGATTAAATTCAAGGCGAAACCCACATGAATGATAGTATAGTCTCCGACCTTCGCTTCGGGCACGTAAGTCAGGCAAGCTTCGCGAGTCACACCGCCAAAATCAATCTTCCCCATTAATAATCCATTGGTTTCGTAGATTTCCAGGATTTTACCTGGCACAGCTAGGCACATAAATCCTCCAAATAACTGACCATCACGACATTATCCTATGAACCGCCACAACTGCCTGACCCAGCGCTAAACCGCCATCATTGGTAGGCACCTGGTGGTGGATATAAACCTTGAAATTTTCGGAAGTTAACAAGTCATAAGTGCGGTGTAAAAGGGTCAAATTTTGCCAAACACCACCGCTCAGAACAACCTGATCGACACCGTAACCCTTGCGGATTCGATCACTCACAACGTAAACCATCCTGGCAATTGCATTGTGAAATCGGGCAGATATTTTGGATGGCGTTAAGCCATTATGTAGGTCAGCGATCACAGCTTCAACCAGCTGAGCAGGGTCGATTTGCGATACTTCACCACCAGGGATTGCCCCAGACTCCAAACAAAAGCTATATTCTGCGGATTCATCAGGATCAACCAGGGCTTCGAATTCGATGGCCGCCTGGGCCTCATAATTTACTACCTGGCGGATACCGCATAAGGAGGCGACGGCATCGAAAAAGCGCCCCATGCTCGAGGTCAGTGGTGTATTGATTTTTAGCTTGAGCTGAGATTTCAATATGGAACGTTCCTCAGCGCACAACGCCGATACCGGTTGGAGCTCGGGATCCCAATCCAGGCCATTTGCCCATAAATACGCCAGGGCGATCCGGGCGGGTTTCCGGATCGAAGCGTCTCCTCCTGGCAAAGGGATGTATTTCAAATGACTGATCCGTTTGAAACCGCGATAATCAGCGAGCAGGAACTCACCGCCCCAGATGCAGCCATCGTCACCGTATCCGGTGCCATCAAACGCAACACCGATCACCGGCTGACCGGCAGGTAGGGAATGCTCAGCCATGCAGGAGGCGATGTGGGCATGGTGGTGTTGGACACCGACTGTAGGTAGGCCCTCGCGATCTGCGCGTTCT
>JBGOYO010000411.1:0-2984 GCA_041479715.1 Anaerolineae bacterium | reverse complement strand
GAGGTGATCAACACCTGGAGTGTGACGAAGCTTCTTAAGTGGCTGAAAAGCAGGGGATGAGTGCCGGCAGTATAATCCTACAAGAGTCGAAAAACTTATGAACCGCTTTCGGGCAGACTTTGTATTACTTCTGGTGGCGCTGATCTGGGGGAGCGCGTTTGCGGTGCAGCGTGTGGCAACACGCTATTTTGACGTATACACCTTCAATGGATTACGGTTCCTGCTGGGAGCATTGGTTCTGTTCCCATTCAGCCGATTGAACCCGTGGAATAAGAGGAAGCGATCGACAAATGGGGAAATTAAACCTGAGGTAAAGAGAAATAATTCACCTGTTGTGGATCGAAAATCCTGGTTCTTCATTGCCAGTGCGGGGCTGGTTTTATTTGCAGGATCGAGCTTGCAGCAAGCGGGATTAAAGTACACGACAGCTGCCAATGCAGGCTTCATCACAACGCTGTACGTCATTTTTGTGCCGATCATCCTGGTGATCTTCATGAGGGAAAAAATCCACTGGATCGCGTGGGTGGGGGCGGGTCTCGCGATTACAGGCAGCCTGCTATTGAGCACAGGTGGAACCCTGCGCCTGGCGCCAGGCGATAGCTGGGAGATGGCAGGGGCGGTGATGTGGGCTCTAGATGTGATCATCGTGAGCCGGGCGGTTAAGCATATGGAGGTGCTGACATTTTCGGTGGGGCACTATTTTGTAGCTGCCGCCTTAAGCTTTCTGGTAAGTGTGTTTCTACATCAATCTTTAGCAGGATTGGCGGGGGGTTGGTGGACGATTGTTTATATCGGCTTATTCTCAACTGCGGTTGGCTACACCCTTCAAGCGCTCGGACAGAAATATGCCCCACCGACTGATGCGTCGATTTTACTCAGCATGGAAGCCGTGTTTGCCGCCTTGGCGGGGTTTATCTTCCTGGGTGAGACGATGCTGCCGGTTCAGCTGGTTGGATGCGGGATGATACTGGTAGCGGTGGTGATCACGCAATTAAACGCAGTCAAATCAAGGGCGCCTGCAATGCAGGTGGATAGTTGAGAAAGGCAGAATTTTCCAGGTAAGGCCATGGTAGAAAACATCAATTGGAAAATGGCGACCGATGAAACGGTGCAGCACCTGGTGAGCTTGATCCAAACACAAACGGTCAACCCACCAGGGAATGAGTTGCCGGCGATCATGGTGATGAAGGATATTCTTGCTGCGGAGGGATTTCCTCAGGAGGCAGTCAAGATTGTTGAATCTGCCCCCAACCGGGTGAACCTGGTGGCGCGAATCAAAGGGGATGGAACGGAGCGCCCATTCTTGTTGAGCGGGCACGTGGACGTAGTGCCGGTCGAGCGGGAACAGTGGAGGCACGACCCATTCGGGGGAGAGGTGATCGATGGGGAGGTGTGGGGACGCGGGGCAATCGATATGAAGGGCTTTTTAGCGATGTACCTGCAGGTATTCCTCGAGCTGTACCGTAAGAAAGTGCCCCTCAAACGTGACATAATCCTGGCAGCCATCGCAGACGAAGAAGCCGGTTTTATCCACGGGTCGAGCTTCCTGGTTGAACAGCATCGGGAGCTGATCGAGGCTGAGTATGGGCTGACTGAAGCAGGAGGATTCACATTCTATTTTGGAAAGCGTAAGGTCTACCCGATCCAGGTGGCTGAAAAGGCAGTGTGTTGGCTGAAGATGCGGGCGCATGGGAAAGCCGGGCACGGCTCGGTGCCACAATCGGATAACCCGGTGGTAGCATTATCGGAAGCGATTGAGAAAATTGGACGGACCAAGCACTTAGCGGTGCATCTCAGCCCTCCATTTATGAACATGGTGAAGGCAGCTGGTGCACAACTGCCGTTCCCATTGAGCACGCTGGCAAGGATGATGCGCTCACCAACCTTGTTGAACCTGGCACTGAATAATGTGAAAGGAGAGGGGATCAATATCTTAAAGGCGCTGGTGACGAATACTGTATCGCCCAACATGTTGCACGCCGGAACCAAGCTTAATGTGATCCCATCGGTCGCCGAAGCAGACATCGATTGCCGCCTGGTGCCAGGGCAATCGCCGGAGGATGCGATAAGAGAGATCCACCGAATCGGGGGCGATGCAATCGAGGTAGAGGTGATCTACACCACAGGTGGGGCGGAATTTCCAACCGAGACCCCACTATTCAAGCTGTTGGAAAAACGGACCCAACAGATGGACCCTGGAGGTATCGTCATCCCATTGCTGATGCCAGGGGCAACCGATGCATGCCAATATCAAAATGCGGGGATCAAAATGTACGGGTTCACCCCTGGCATTCTACCCCCAGGAATAGCGCTCCTGCAACTGGCACACGGGCATAACGAGCGGATGCCTATCTCTTTCATCGAGTCAGGGCTGCCCGTGTTATGGGATGTGGTGAATGCGTTTTGCGGTAAGGGGACCTTTGCAAGCGGAATTTAGCCACCGCCGATAACTGCCAGCAACTTTACGATATCTCCATCTTGTAAAATATAATCCTTGGTTTGCTGCTCACCGTTGACAAACACACCGGCGACCAGATCGGGGTTAATGCCGATCACGATTAAGGATTGTCGGACTGTCTGACCGGCCTCAACGGGGGTCTCGGACAACTCACCGATATAATCCTTGAGCATTCCAAGGGGTCGTATGGTTGCGCTCATAGGTTGGTATACAATAATATGTCCTGTTAAAGGAAGGGCGCAGCGGGTGCTGAGTGTTTTAGGTAGCAATAATATACCGCTGCGCCCCTGGTTGCTAAACTTAATCCAAATTATGCGACCATTGTGGTAAGGTTGAGACTTTCCAAAGTGGCCTGGGTGGGAAGACCGTTGCCATCCCAGCCGCGCTGCTCATAGTACATATCCAGCAGCTTTTGGACGTCCTCGAATTTTGTAATCTGACCAGCAGTAGCGCCCGTTTTGGGAGGCTCGGTGTAGAAACGCTGAGCGGGAAAGTCCCACTCACGACCAAAGCCACCTATTTCTCG